>CAMDKT010000399.1 GCA_945900935.1 Candidatus Sulfopaludibacter sp. SbA3
TAACTGCGGCAGCAGAGCAATGCCCGTCACGCTTCCTCCGCCCGGATTTCGTGCTTGAAACCTGTGACAAGCGCTTCTATATCCGATAATGTTGGAAGAGAAGGATGGCGTAGCCATGACCGTAATTCACATTCCCGACGATCAGGCGGCGGCCCTGACGGCGCAAGCGACGGCACATGGTTTTACACTGGAAGACTGGATTCAGAAGATTGCGACCGATCCGCCGGCTAGGATGAGCTCGATTGAGTGGTCTCAGTGTTCGGCTGTTGAGAGCGTTCCTGGAAAGGTGAGCGGTGCGTGGGTTTTGAAGAATACGCGCATGCCGGTTTCCGCTATCTTTGAAAATCTCGAAGCCGGAGCTAGTATCGATGACATCATGGAGTGGTTTCGCGGGCTTGATAGGGCACAGGTGCGAGAGGTGATCGAGTTTGCCGCGCGGAGTCTCGATAAACCCCCAAGCTATGCTCCGTAATGCGCATTCTCTTCGATCAGGGAACACCAGTCCCCATCTCCGGTTATCTGACTGGTCACATCGTCGGGATCTCGGCTGACTTGGGGTGGGATCAGATGCGGAACGGGGAGCTTCAAAGAACCTGCGTTATCAGCAAAACCTTGCGGAACGCACAATCGCAATCGTGGTGATTGGGCCTTCACAATGGCCAGCGCTGAAGCCACACGTGCAACGGGTTGTCGAAGCGGTCAACGGGGCAGTGTCGGGCAGCTACGCTGAAGTGGATATTCCGCTTCCACCGAAGAAGCCGTTTACGCGCTCCTAGCCTTTTTCTGTGTCGCAAAGGATCAATTGCGCACGGATGGGGACTGGCAAGGGTTGGCTTACCGGAAAGTTCGGATTCTATCGAATCACTGGGGGGCGGCCAGCGCGCGACGTACTCATCATCGCGTCGCGCATGACGACAAGCAGGCCTGGCCAGTCCGCGTCTGGAAAGCGCGCCATGGCGTTTGATACCGATTGGTGGATCTTCATCCGGTTGGGCTGGCGATGCCGCACGATTAGAATTCCGTGGTGCGTGTTTCCGCGGTGATGAGCAGGCGGCCTTCGGTCATCGCGACGTTCCCCAGGCCGGGATCGGCTAAGGTCGTGGCCGAGTTCACGCAGACGGTTTACTGTCATGCGCGGGATGTTCTCGTCAACCAGGATCTTCATTCGTTAGAAGCTGGCGACCGGAATCGGCGTGACTTGCTCCTCCGCCAACTCGGCTGCGTAGTCGAGGCAAGCCATGATGTCTTCTCGAAACAGAGAAGGGTATTCGGTCAGCAGTTCCTCCACCGTGTCGCCGTTCGCCATCATGTGGAGAATCTGATGGACGGGAATCCGCGTCCCCTTCACGCAAGCCTGGCCGTGGCAGATTTAGAATCGATGGGTCCGTTTACTCCGCCGCTAATACCGCACCGACTCCAGAAACAACCCCGCGCCCGGCGCGGTCCAGGCCGCTACATCCAGCCGCGCCGCGCCCCTTCCTTCCAACAACTCGTCGAGTTCGTCTAACGACACCTCGCCCAGCCCCACCTTCACCGTGATTCCTACCAGCCGCCGCACCATCCGCCAAAGGAAATGGGACGCGTCAATCCGGAACAGAATCAGATAATCGTCCTCCAAAACCTCGGCGGAATCGACGTAGACGATGGTCGAGTCGTTCGGCTTCGACGGGTCCTTCTGCGCGAACCGGACGAAGTTGTGGCGGCCGGCCATCCGCTCCGCCGCGGTCTGCATCGCCGCCACGTCCAACTGGTCCTTGATCCACCAGACGTGCCGCTTGTGGAACGCTGTCTTTCGCTTCGCGATCTGGTACAGGTACGTCCGGGCCGTCGCCGAGTGCCGCGCGTGAAACGAGACAGGCGCTTCTTCTATTTCGATAATCGAGATATCCGACGGCAGCCGTTCGTTGAACTGCGCACGGAGAAAGGCGGGATCATAATGCGGATGGCGCCGGTCGCTCTTGCGCAGCTTTACGTGGGCCACTTGGCCGAGCGCGTGCACGCCGGCATCGGTGCGGCCGGCACCCATTAGTTCGATCGGACTGCCGAGGAAATCCTCGATCGCCCCGCGCAGGGACCCCGCCACGGTGCGAGCGTTATTCTGCTCCTGCCATCCGCTGTACTTGGTCCCGTCGTACTCGAGCGTCAACTTCCAGGTTTTCATAGGGTCTACCCATATATTATGAAGCTGTATGCATTGGCTGATTGTATTGGCGGCGATGGGCGCGTTCGCCCAGGAGAAGCGCCTGGACTATGGCCGCGACGTGCGACCGATCCTTTCGGAGAACTGCTTCCACTGTCACGGGCAGGACGCCAATAAACGAATGGCGGGTCTGCGGCTGGATGTGCCGGGAAACGCGGGCGCCAAAGTTGTCCAGCGGATCCTGGCGAACAACGCCGCGATGCGCATGCCGCCTGCGTCTTCCAACCGGCACTTGAGCGACGCGCAGGCGGCGACGTTGAAGCGCTGGGTGGAAGAGGGCGGGCAATACAGCAGCCACTGGGCCTTTACGCCGCCGGTGCGGCCTAATGTTCCCGATATCGACACGCTCGTTCGCCGCCGTCTGGCCGCGGAGGGCTTGCGGCCAAACCCACCCGCGCCGCCGGCCGCGTGGCTGCGGCGCGTCTCGCTCGACCTTACCGGTCTGCCGCCCGGGCCCGAAGAGCAAGCGGCCTTCCTGGCTGCCGTCCGGGCCAAGGGCGAGCCCGCCTACAGCGCCGCTGTGAAGCGTCTGCTGGCGTCGCCGCGCTTCGGCGAACGCATGGCGATGGACTGGCTCGATGTCGCCCGTTACGCGGACACACACGGCTTCAACAACGACTCGGGCCGCTCCATGTGGCGCTGGCGGGACTGGGTGATCGACGCCTTCAACGCCAACATGCCGTATGACCGCTTCATCACCGAGCAGCTCGCCGGCGATTTGCTGCCCAATCCGACGCTCGATCAACGGATCGCCACCGGCTTCGGCCGCAACCATGTGATCAACTCCGAGGGCGGCATCATCGAAGAGGAGTACCGTGTGGAGTATGTCGCTGACCGCGTCCGGACGCTGGGCATGGCGTGGCTGGGCCTGACGGTGGAGTGCGCCAAATGCCACGACCATAAGTACGATCCGATTTCGCAGAAGGACCATTACCGCTTGTTTGCCTTCTTCAACAACGTCCCGGAACTGGGCGAAGACGGGCGCGTGGCGAACGCGGTGCCGATGATCCCGGCGCCGACGCGGGAGGAGCAGGCGCGGATGGCGGAGTTGGGCAATGCGATTCTGGCGGCGGCGGCGAAGAGCAAGCCGCTCGACTTGCCGACGCTGGAAATTACGCCGGGTACGCGGCTTGCGGCGGATACGGCCGTACCGATTTCGCGGCGGCAGCCGATGACGTTCAGCTTGCGGTTGGAACCGGCGGCCGACGCCGACGAGGCGCTGCTGACGACCATCGATTACACGCGCAACAAGGCCGCCACTACTTACGGAAAGGGCATTGAGCTGCGGCGTACGGGGGACCAGATTGAGTTCCGTTTAGCCGATAGGCTGGAGGCCTATTCCATTCGCGTGGCCGCCAGCGGGGCGGCGAGGGCGAAGCACATTGCGATGGTTTATGAGGGCGCGGCGAATTCGCCGGACACGCAGCGTTCGCAAGCTTCGTGGGTTCGGTTTTTTATCGATGGGCGGGAAGTACCCACGCAGGTATTGAACGACGGGCTGGGCATTCCGGATGCGAAATCCGATAAACCGGCGCAGACGAAATTCAAGATCGGCCCATTGCAAGAGGCGGTGTTTTGGCCGCGCGCGTTGACCTCTGCCGAAATCCGGTCGCTGGCTGGAGTCACGTCGGCGGATGTGGAATTGGAGGCTCTCCGCGAGCAGCGTCTGGCGTTAACGCGGAGCTCACCGACAGTGATGGTGATGCAGGAGCGCGAAGGCGCGCCGCGCCCGACGCATGTGCTGCTGCGGGGGCAGTACAACATGCCGGGCGAGTTGGTGGAGCCGGGCGTGCCGGAGACGCTGCTGGGAGCGTGGCCGGCGGGTGCGCCGCGGAACCGGCTGGGCCTGGCGCAGTGGCTCACCAAGCCCGATCATCCATTGACCGCGCGCGTTGTCGTCAACCGGTTCTGGCAGCAGTTGTTCGGGCAGGGGCTGGTGAAGACGAGCGACAACTTCGGCGTGCAGGGCGAGTTTCCGAGCCATCCCGAACTGCTCGATTGGCTCGCGCGTGAGTTTGTGGACTCGGGATGGGATGTCAAAAAGCTTATGGAGCGGATGGTGTTGTCGGCGACCTACCGGCAGGATTCGAGCGGAACAAAGGAAAGTTTTACGCGCGACCCGGAGAACCGGCTGCTGGCGCGCGGCCCGCGGTTCCGGCTGCCCGCGGAAGTGATCCGCGATCAGAGCCTGCTGCTGGCGGGCCTGCTGAAGAACCATATCGGCGGCCCCAGCGTCTTCCCCTATCAGGCCAAAGACCTGTACAAGGGCATTGTGGTGGCGGCTGACTATCCGGGCACGAAGTGGGTGGAGAGCACGGGCGACGGGCTGCATCGGCGGAGCCTGTACACGTTCTGGAAGCGCACGTTGCCGCACCCGGCGATGACGGTGTTCGACGCGCCGGACCGGGAGTTTTGCATTGTCCGGCGGTCGACGACGAATACGCCGTTGCAGGCGTTGACGCTGTTGAACGATCCGATCTACGTGGAGGCTTCCTGGAAGCTGGCGGAGCGGGCGGTGCGGGAGGGCGGGGCGACGCCGGAGTCGCGGCTGGCGTATGCGTTCCGGCTGGCGACGGGGCGGGATCCGGACGCTGTTGAAGCGCGAACGCTGCTGGATACGTTTGAGAAGATGCCGGAGCCGGGGTACGCGGCGGTTGCGAATTTGATTTTGAACCTGGACGAGGTCATCACGAAATGACGCGAAAAGAGATGTTGACGCGATGCGGCTTTGGATTGGGGGCGGCGGCGTTCTCCGCGCTGGCGGCGCCGAAATCCTTTCCGAACTTCGCTCCGAAGGCGAAACGGGTGATCTTTTTGTTCCAGGCCGGCGGACCGTCGCATTTGGATCTGCTGGATCCTAAGCCGTTTTTGAAGGGCCGGTTTGACGAGGATATACCGCCGTCGATCTTCGGCACGCAGCGCATTACGGGCATGGTGGCGCACCAGGACCGGTTCCCGGTGATGCCGTCAATGTACGGTTTCAAACAGTACGGCAAGAGCGGGCAATGGCTGAGCGATCTGCTGCCCGAAACGGGCAAAATCGCCGATGATATCTGCATCCTGCGAGGCATGCACACCGAGGCGATTAACCATGACCCGGCGATCACGTTCATTCAAACCGGCAGCCAGTTGCCGGGGCGGCCGAGCCTGGGCTCGTGGATCGATTATGGGTTGGGGAGCGAGAATGAAAACCTGCCCGCGTTTGTGGTGTTGAACTCGACGCCATCGAACGGGATGGCGGATCAGGGGCTGCTCGCGCGGCTGTGGGGCGCGGGGTTTTTACCTTCGCGTTACCAGGGCGTGCAGTTCCGGGGCGGCGGGGACGCGGTGCTCCATTTGTCCAATCCGCCGGGGGTGAGCCGGGAGCAGCGGCGGAGCCAGTTGGACGGGTTGGCGGCGATGAACAAACGGCTTTACGACCGTGTGGGCGACCCGGAGATTGAGACGCGGATTGCGCAGTATGAGATGGCGTTCCGGATGCAGGCCAGCGTGCCGGAACTCGTTGACGCCTCGGGCGAGCCGGAGCATGTTCATGCGTTGTACGGCGAGGACTCGAAGAAGCCGGGGACGTTCGCGGCGAACTGTTTACTGGCGCGGCGTTTGGCGGAGCGGAATGTGCGGTTCATTCAGCTTTATCACCGCGGCTGGGATCATCATGGCGGGTTGACGGAGAAACTGCCGGTGCTGGCCAAGGACGTGGACCGGCCGTCGGCGGCGTTGATTCAGGATTTGAAGC
>CAMDKT010000400.1 GCA_945900935.1 Candidatus Sulfopaludibacter sp. SbA3
CGTATCGATCCTTGAGGACCACGAGGGAGCGGACGAGATCAGCGGCGTCCTGCTTGCCGCGGGCGGTATCGCCGTGACAACTCATGCATTCGGCGTTGTAGATGAGCTTGCCGCGGTCGGCGGCTACCGGGTCAACGAGATGAGCGTCGTCCGGACCGGAGCCGATAAAGCCGACGCCTCCAGCGCCTGCGGTGCCCGCGCGGGGCGGAAGGTTCTTGCCCAGATATTCAACGATATCGCCAAATTCGCCGGCGCTCGCCTTGGCGCCGCGAGCGACCATGCCGTTGACGACATTGCTCCAGTTCTCGCGAGTGTAGCCTTTGCCGGTGATGATTTCGGGGCCGTGGCAAGTGGCGCCGCAGACTCGCTGGACTATCTCCTTGCCGGGGCCATCGGGAAGCGGCCGGGCCATGGGTTTAGGAGGAGCGGGGCGTGAGCCTTGGGCCGCGATAGTGGCGGCGAAAAGTGTTGAGAGGAGGAGAACGCGGTACATTCTGATGCCTTATATTATATCGATACGAGGTTAGACGAATAGGTCCGTGGAGAGATGGAAGTAATCGGCGAGTTTTCGGGCCTGTTTGGCGTTAATTTGGCGTTTGCCGCTGAGCACTTCGGAGACGATGGAGCCGGTGCCGAAGACCGGCGCCAGGTCGGCTTGTTTGAGTTGGCGTTGGTCCATTAAATGGCGCAGAACCTGGCGGGGCGTGGAAGCGGTGGGCGTCGTTGCCCGGTGTTCGTAATGATCGACAAGGTGAAGCAGGAGTTTGGCAATCGAGTCTTCTTCACGCGATAGTTTCGGCGCTGATCAGCGTTCATCAGCGGACGATCATGCTTGCCCTGGAACGGTCTTCGTCCAAACTAGGAACCGTGCGGCCGGGATTCGGCCGTCTTCGACATGTACTTCTTTCATCTAGCGCGCGGATGGCATCCCAGCTAATATTTAAGCCTGCTCTACGAGGAAAACACGCCCGGTTTTGCGAAAGTCCCGCTAGGGCTGCGCTGCGGATGATTTGCTTGAGCGATAGATTCCAATTCGCTCCGCCCTGCACCCGGATTGAGCCGACAAGGCAATATGTTGCCGGGTTGTCAGCTGGAAGATCTCCGCGACGTGCGCTCGGTGAGCCCATAGACGAGACTCAAAGCGTTTCCGCCTTTAAGCACAAGGTGGTCAAAAAGCACCTCATCGGAAAAGAGCGCCGTAATGGTCACCCGTCGTATTTCGTCAAAATCCATAGGCAAGGATCTTCCGAGGGTACGAAGCAGGGCTACTCCTGGACAGCAAATTCGGAGTAGCAACACCGCTACTCTCTCAGTTGCCACGCATCGGCCGACGGATGTCGATTGCATTCCACTTTCGCATTTTCTCAATTCCGCCCAACGCTTTCAGGAGATGTACCGAATCCAGCCCGTACCCTTCAGCAGCCGCGCCGTAGCCGTATCCGCCGTCACTTCCCCGCCGCCGCGCCAATCGTATACTTCCCCCGCAGAAACGCCTCCGCGGTCGTCAACGGAACTTGGAACGCCGCCTGCGTCGCGGGGTCGTTGGATGTCTCCTCCGTCGCGCCGAAGTAGTTGATGTACATGATATTCGCCGCCGCCGGATTGAACGGTCGAAGTAGCTGCGAGAGGATCCGAAACACCACCGCCGGTGTCTTTTTCACTCGTAACGGAACGCCAATCACTTTCTCAAAAATGCGAACCACGTCAAGGAATGTCAACGCCTCCGGGCCGCCAAGAGTATAGGTCCCCGATGGTCCCCCGGCGGCGGCCGCCACAATAAACCGCGCCACGTCGTCCACACAAATAAAGGCGTGCCGTACCTTACCGTCGCCGGGGATCAGCGCCGTTTGCCTGCCCTCAATGCTGTCCTTGATCTTCTCGAAATGATTCCTCGAAAAGGAAAATGGCCGCAATACCGTGGCCTCCTCCGCGCCGCGCAATGGGATCCCGCTTCCCATCATGGCGAAGGCAACATCCATGAATACATCCGCCCGAAAGATGACATGGTCCAGGCCGCTGGTTCGGATCAGCTCTTCCGTCTCAAGCTTCAGCCGGAAGAACGGAGAGGAACTCTCGCGGCGCAAACGCGGCACGGAAATGTAGATGATGCGCTCAACACCGGCCTGGGACGCCGCGCGTACCAGATTCCTGTAGCCATGGCGCTCCACCGCCTCAAACGTATCGCCCGAACGCGAAGGCACGGAAGTGTTGGCCGTCGCGATCACCTGTTTAACTCCCTCGCAAGCCGCGCTGAGCGTCGCCGGCTGCGTCAGGTCTCCAATCACAAACTCCGCCCCCAGATCTATAAACCGTTGCGCCGATTCCGGCCTGCGAATCAGCGCCCGCACCGCCCGCCCCTGCGCGCGCAATTGCTTCACCGCCGCCATGCCCAATTGTCCTGTCGCGCCGACTACAAGTACCATAGTGTTGGCTTACATCATTCCTCACGCATCGGCCAGTGTCAACCCTTCTGTCTCCTTAACCGTTCAAACGCGAACACCGCCGGATCGGGATTCGGGAGTCTATTTCCCTCAAACAAATTGGCAAGAATCCGGCACACCATCTGACTAAAAGTAATGCCGTTCCCTCCATAAGGCAGCGTAAACAAATAACCTTTACATCCGTGGCCCCATTGGAGTACCGGCACCTTGTCGCCCAAAGAGTTCAGGTATGTGTTATCAGCCCCCCCTTGTCATGCGAATACCGCTTCAGTTCGGTGCGGTCGTAAATCCGAGCCCCTTTTGCCGCCGCCCGCAACAGTAGCCGATGCGTCAAACGGTAGGGGCCACCTTCGCCGCATTGGCTGATCGAATCGCTCCCGGCCGCGAAATCCCATATTCGGCCTTGAGATCCTTTGCATCCAGCCATTCCACCGGTAGTCCGGCATCCGCCCGCGCGTGAAGCTCGCGACGCAAACCGGCGTAATGGGCGCGATTCCGCGCCAGCCCCTCGGATCAACCAGTACGGCTGGCAGGATCGGCACCTTACACATACAACCTCACCACTCGCGAACTAATTCCGCATAAGACTGCATAAGAAATCGTCCCCGCCAGCTTCGCAATCTGCTGCGCGTCTATTGACTCAGATCCATCCACTCCCAGCAGAGTTACGGAATCCCCCGGCGCTACCGTCAAACCCGAGACATCCACCGTCGTCAAATCCATCGACACCGCCCCCAGCACCGCCACCGCCCGCCCTTGAACCAACACCCGCCCCTTATTCGACAATCGATGGGGATATCCATCCGCATATCCCACCCCCAACACCGCGATCCGTGTCTCCCGCGCCGTCGAATAAATCCCCCCATACCCAATCGCCGCCCCCCCCGGCACGTCCTTCACTTCCAACACCGTCGCCTTCCAGGACAATGCCGGTTGAACCGATAACAAGCTAGGAGCAGCGGCACCCTTCGCCGGCGACACATAACCGTAAATCGCATGTCCCGGCCTCACCAAATTCCCCCAAGCCTCCGTTCGGCCATACGCCAGCGGAACCGTGCTCGACAAATGCACCAACGCCGGATCCACGCCCCCATTCCGCAAATCCCGCAATACCGCTGTAAATGTAGCAATCTGCTCATCCGTCTGCGCCGTCGTATAATTCGGCGCCGACGCAAAATGCGACATCAGGCCTTCCAGCCGTGCCGCCCGTGTCGCCCCCAACACGTCCAATATCTCCCCCGCCGAAGCACGCGTCCCCAGCCTCCCCATTCCCGTATCGATCTTCAAATGGAAGGGTGCCACCTTCCCCGCCGATACCGCCAGCCGTTCATACTCCCGCACGCCCTCCAGCGAATGAATCGCCGGCGTCAATTCGTATTCCAAAAACAGCGGCCGGCTAGAGGGCAGAAAATCCGCCATTACCAAAATTCGGCTCGCAATTCCGCTCTCCCGCAGCACGATTCCTTCATGGACATTCGAGACCGCCAGCCATCGCGCCCCAGCTTCCTCCAACACCCGCGACACCTCCACCGCCCCGTGCCGGTACGCATCCGCCTTCACCACCGCCATCACCGTCACGCCAACCCCAGCCAATTTCCGGATCGCCCGAAAGTTAGCCGCAATCTGCCTCAGCGATACCTCTAGCCACGAACGATACATGAACACGATTATCGCGCTATCGTGGTCTTCGAACCCCATGTCCAAAGCCATCTTGATTTTTATCCTCATTCCCGTAGCAGCTTTCAGTTGGGGCAAGACCGGACATCGCGTCGTCGGCCAGATCGCCGAAAACCACCTCACCCCAAAAGCCGCCGCCGCCGTCCGCGCCCTGCTAGGCCCCGACAGCCTCGCCGAAGTTTCCAATTGGGCCGACGAAATCCGTTCCGAACCGGCCATCTGGAAGAAGGCCGCCCCCTGGCACTACGTCAACATTCCCGACGGCCAAACGTACGAAACCATGGAAAAAAACCCCGCCGGGGACATCATCGTCGCCCTTAAACGCTTCGAAGCCACCCTCCGCGACAAGACTGCTCCCAGGGAGGAACGCATCCAAGCCCTGAAATTTATGGTCCACATGATCGGCGACCTCCACCAGCCGCTTCACGCCGGCAAACGCGACGACCTTGGCGGCAACCGCGTCAGCGTCCGCTGGTTCCGCCACGCCGAATCCACCAATCTCCACTCCGTTTGGGACGAACTCCTCATCGACCAAGAAAAGCTCAGCTTCACCGAATGGTCCCGTTTCTTAGACCATCCCACCGCCGCCGAAATCAAAGAATGGCAATCCACGTCCTACACCGGTTGGATGGAAGAATCCTACAAACTCCGTGACCGCTGCTACGATTTCAAGCCCGAACTTCCCTTAAGCTACGACTACGTTCACAAAAGCATGCCGATTGTGAAACAGCGCCTCCTCCAAGCCGGCATCCGCCTCGCCGGCACCCTCAACGCCATATTTAATTAGTGTCAACCACCAATTAATTTCTCGAACAGCCCCTCATACTCCGTCGTAATCGCATCCCAGCTATACCGCTCCTGTACACGCGCCGCAGCAGCCGCCTGCAACCGCGTCCGCTCCTCTTCGGACAACCTCAACGCCTCCCGCATTACCTCCGCCAAAGTTGAAACCGTAAACGCCAACCCGCACCCCCCTGCCACCTCCCGATTCTCCACCGTGTCCAAATACAAAACCAGCGACCCTCGCCCCATCGCCTCAATCAAAGCCGGATGCGTCCCCCCAACCTCCGTCGCGTGTATATACGCAAAACAGTGCGACCCCAACTCCTTATAACCCTGCCCAAACACATACCCAGGCATCACAATTCGCGAATCGGAAGTATCCCGCACCCGCGCAATATACTCCGGCGCATACGGCGCGTCCCCAATCAACGCCAGCCGCAAATCCGTTTCCACCCCCTCAAACGCCTCCCGCACCAACAAAGCATTATTTTCCGGCTCCCACCGCGAGACATACAAAAAATACCGCAACGGCTCCAAACCCAACGCAGTTACTTCGCCAAAACTATCCAACTTCCCCATCTCCGCCCCATAAGAAATAAATGTCGTCTCACACCCATACCGCTCACTGTAATAAGCTCGTATCGCCAAAGCATCCGATACCGCGCGCGTCGGGCAGAAAGTCGACAACCGCTCCGAAAGCAAATACCAGGCCTTCGCAAACCGGTTCCACTTCTTCCGATTCCGCTCCAACCCGTCCACATTCAACGCCACCGGCGTCCCAAACACCCGCGGCAGCCAGCAAAATATCGCATTCGCCGCATTGCAACAAAGAATCACGTCATATCCCTGCGTCACCGCATGGGCCATGGACAACGCCGTATGCGCCAAAGTGTCGAAATACTTATGCCGGATCGTCGGCAAATAGACCAGCCGCACGCCTAAATAGGACCCCGGCTCAGACCTCTCCCGGCAATAGACCGTAACCGCGTGCCCCCGCGCCGCGAGCCGCTTCCCCAACTCCTCCGCAAACGTC
>CAMDKT010000401.1 GCA_945900935.1 Candidatus Sulfopaludibacter sp. SbA3
ATTTTGGCGTTGGGAAGCGCCCGGCGTACTTCGCGAACCGTTTCCGCCCAGTGGCGCGAACCGCCGTCGGGCAGTTCATCGCGATTTACGCTGGTGATCACGACATATCGCAGATTCATTTCCGCCGCCATTTCGGCGACGTGAAGAGGTTCAGCGGCATCTAGGGAGAACTCCTGTTTAGCAGGCGAGCCTTTGGGGACGGAGCAGAATCCGCAACCGCGCGTGCAGAGGTTGCCGAGGATCATGAACGTGGCTGCACCGCGATGAAAGCACTCGTGCATATTGGGGCAGCGGGCGGACTCGCAAACGGTGTGCAAATTCCTCTTGCGCAGGCCCCGTTTCAGTTCTTGGACGGCTTCAAAATGGGTGTCCGCCTTGCGGAGCCATTCGGGCAATCGCGGACGGGCCAAGTCAATCTGAACAAAATCGCTCACCCTAGAATTTTCGCAGGATTGCGCCGTCGACGCCGATTTTCTTCAGGCGTAGTTTCGCATCGGCGATGGCCGCGCTGTCCTTAAGGGGACCGATGATCACGCGGAACAAGCTGGGGGACGAACTGGGGGTGATCAGCGCGGGGAAGCCTTGCTTTCGATAGGCCTCGGCCATGCCCGCGGCGCCGGGGCGATCAATCGCGGCCACTTGCAGATATTGACCGGGGCCGGGCGTGGCCTGGAACATCCCGCCGGCCGCTTCAACGGGAACGGAGGGGGCGGGGTCCTTCTTCTTTGCCTCTTCTTTCTTCGTTTCGGGCTGCTTTTTGGGGTCTTCTTTTTTGTTGGCTTCGTCCTTCTTTTCGGGGTCCTTGCGGGCGGGTTCCGTTTTCGTTGGTTCCACGGTTAGGGGTTGAACAGGGGACGGCTTTTCCGTCACCGCCGGGCTGGGCTTGGAAGACACTACTCCCGACGTTGGATCGACAGTAACGGGAGGCAGTTTTCCCGCCACGGCAACCTGCTGACTGGCCACCGCCCTGCGCAGTTTTTCGTCGGTCGGATTATTGCGGCCCACGACATAACCCATCGTGAAAAATACACCGAGTAGAACCACCAGGATGAAGAGGACGCTCAACAACTGTTTGTTGCCGAGCACCAATTCCATTTCGCCGTCTTCGTTACGAGGCATAACCGTTACCTTCCTCTCGCTCTTCCTGAGAATATACTTTCCGCGGCTACAAAAACAACTTATTGCAATAATGTTTTGTTAGCGACGGCGCGGGCGGCGATTCGAAGGAGTAGGAAAGCGCCCATCGGAGCCGATGCGGCCAGCGTCGCCGCGGGCCATTGAATCGCTGCCGGCAGCAGCAGGCGGCAGAGCCAGGGAACGCTGAGCAGGATGGGCAGGCCGGTCCATTCGGGGAGCAGGCCATAGCCGGCAGCGGCCACGAAGAGTACGGCCATGGCCAAGGCCGCCGAGGCGATGGGATTCGAGTTCAACAGGGCCAGCCGATGGACGCCGCACAGCAGAAACACGCCGCCCGTCACGCCTGGGACGACCCAGCCGGGCAGGCAAAACTCCGCGCAGATCAACAGGCTTCCAAGCGCGGCCAGAAGCAGCGCACCATTCGGATCCAGGAGTAACAGCATCAGCCTTTCAGTCTAGCGGGTTAGAGTCCCGATTAGCAGTAGGCAGTGTCAGGCACCAGAAATAGGTGCCCAGAAATAGGTGCCTGACACTGCCTGACACTGGGTGACACGGATTAGGGAGGAGGCTGAGGCGGTAAATTTTCCGGTGCTCCATCATTAATGATGGATAATCCGGCCAAGGTTCGCGTTACAACAGTAGTAGGAGTAAATCGTCGAATCCATGCGTCACCTATACGTTGTGCTCGCCTTTGTCTGTAGCTGCTCCGCCGGGTACGCCCAGGAGTTTGCGTTTCCGCTGACTGCCCGATTGCAATCCGCGATTCCGGCGAGCGGCATCCCTGCCGATGCGTATTACCTGCCTGGAAGCGCCGAGGTTTCGTGTTTTGAGTCGACGCCGTCAGGCACGCGCTACGTTTGCCTGTCCGATAGCGGCACGATATTGGAGTGGACGGCGGACAATCGCATCCGAAAGTTCGCGGACGGATTTTTGGGACCGCTGCATGCGAAGGCGGCTCCGGACGGGACGCTTTACGTTTTAGACCTTGGCCGCGGAACACTTTCGAAGGTAGCCCCTAATGGGACAGTAACGCGGATAATGGGCGCGGGATCGGATCGGGTGATTCGGGCGCAAATGGATCCGGCAACCTTTGATTTGCCGCTGTTCACGATGTCGCGCGACAGCTATCGCAATTCGCCGCAATTGGCGATTGATCCGGCCGGTAATCCGTACCTGGGATTCCTGCGCGAGGAGATCATCAAGGAAAATGGCGTGGACGTCACGAACCGATACCTGTACATTTTCCGGCTGGAGAATCAGGCGACGGCGATGGTGTTGCACTGGAACGGATCCAGTGTGCTGCGCGGAGGGAATTTCGGCTTCGATGCGCTGTCTGTCGATAAGGATCGGAATATTTTCTTCGCGATGACTGGTGATAAAGCGAACGGCGACCCCGCACCCGGCCAATTGCATCAACTAACCCCATCGCTCCAATACGCCGCTCGCGTCGATGGGCGTTACACGATTCTGAACAGCAACCCTGTGACGTCCATTGTGCAAACCGACGACGGGAACATATTTCTCTATTCGTCTGTATCGACGAACATGTTCCGGCTGGCATTTGCCGAACAGCGTGTCGACCTGGATCTGTTTGCCACGCTCAGGGGCCGGATTGCGCGCCAGGGAGGTCAGTTGATCGGCCTGGATCTGAACGAAAAACGAATCCTGCGCTACGTCCCCGATCCGGCGCGGATCTTCGTTCCGCGGGAAGTGTCGCGATTTCTGCGCTTTATCCCGATCACGGGGAACATTGCATTTCGGGCCGCGTTTGACAATCCCGTCAGCGTGAGCACGGATAACCAGGGGCAGGTTTATGTCGTGGAAGGCGGAGAGGGCGCAGTCTACCGGATCGCATCCAACGGCGCGATGCAGCGGATCGCGCGGAGTAATTTCAATCCGGACAGTCCTCCTCCGGCGCGTTTGACGAGCGAGAACGTACCCATCGACACACTTCCCTACCCGATCGTCGCGGTAGTGAACGACGCCGATGGGCGGCTGTACATGCTCGACCGAAACTGCAATTTCTATATTCAAACGAGCGCGACAATCGCGCGCCGTGCCAACGAATTTCCGGCCGCCGGGAGCTGCGCCGACGCCGCATTGGTGGCCGATCAGGTAAAACGGATACACATCGTGTTCAAGAATTTTGGGGAAGTACAGACGGGCACAGGCGATCCGCTGAACGGATCCTGGAACTTCGCGAGAACCTATTCCGGCAGCGCCATACTCTCGGCGTCGATGCTGCCGACGGGAGACCTGCTGCTGCTGGGCACCGGGAACGCGATGCGGCGGTTGAACGCGACGACACAAGCGGTGACAACGGTTCGATTTGACGACACGCTTCGGACCAACGTCAACCTTCGGCTAAGTTCCTTGGCCGTCGATTTTACCGGCCGTATTCTGGCGGTCTCCTGCTGCAGCACGGGCAGCACCAGCGAGTCGGGTCGGCGGTTCCTGTTCAACTTCCTGTTGGGGAGCAATAACGTACTTACCGGACAAGCGAGACCGGTGACGTTTTTCGATGGAACAACGCAAGCTCCGGAGAGCCTGTTTGCCCATCCGCGCGGAGTGCTGATCAAAACGAATCTGAACCGCCTCTATTACTTTGAAGACCCGCAGTTCCGGAGCCAAAGCGCGGTCTCCCTACCGAACCGCCAAACGTGGACATACACGCCCAATGCCGGAGTCCAGGAGTTGGCGATTCCAGCGGGTCCCGGTTTCGGCCCGACGGCATTCCGGACACGGGTAACATGCGACCGAGGTTTCGAAAAATTCGTGCGGCTGGGGCCGTCAGCGGCGGTGGCGCCCACGCAGTTGCGTTTAGCCCTGGACACACTGGCGGCTCCGTCCCGGGCGGCGTCCTGCAGGATCGAATTGTCGGCGGTCGACAGCACACGGCTATTGGCGAATACAACTGTCGATATGATACCCGACGCCGCAAAAATGGCCCAGATACCGTCAATCTCGGTACTCGAGCAACTGACGCCATTCAACGTCGATCCGGCGCAGACGACGGTGACAAAGACCATCCGTATGTTTAACAACGCGCCCGAGAACGTTGAAATTCGTCTGGACGCCGCGCTGCCCGAAGGCATCGCATACACTCCGAATACGCTGACGCTGGAACCTAAGCAATCCGGCGACTTCCTATTCACGATCACGCCGAAGCAGTTGTTCCGTCAGCATTACCAACTCCCGATACGAGCCAGTTGCGCAGGCTGCGCGCAGCCGGTAAACATGGAACTGAGTTTCCAGCTAACGGGCCGAACAACGTCGATCGACATCACCGCCGAAGCGGTGCTACTTGAGATTGCGGCGCTCAACGCCCGCGGAGTCAGCCGGTTGCCGGCGACTTCGATCGTACTTTCGGGCCTGGACGAAGCCGACGTTTTGATAAAGCCGGATTTCGGTGCCGCGCCAGCGTGGTTCAGCATGGTGAAGTCGGCGGAAACCCGGACCGAGGACGGAAAACTCGTCTTGGGATATGACGTCATTTTGAACCGGACCGCGATCCCGGCGCGGCAAACGAGTAACATCGTCAGCTTCGAAACGCAGACGCGGCAAGGGGTGGCGCGCCGTTTCCTCACCGTGTTCTATTTTCCGGAAGGCAGTACGGCGCAGCGTTTATTTGAAAGCGGCGCGGCCGGATCGACGATCAACATGGGGATCGCCCGCGCGGCCACTGTGAGTATACCGGTCTATAGCCGGTCGGCCGCGCCATCGGTTTACAGCACCTATACGCTGGGCGGCGACACGGGCACGGTGGCAGTGCCGTCGGCGCAGGGCGTCGTGGCCCTCGGCGTTAACGAAATTCAGTTGGACATTACACGCACGGGCACCTCGCCGGATCGCTCGGAAGCCAAGGATATTGTGATTCTGTTCGCCAATGGCGAGCGGCTCATCTACAACCTGAATGTCATCACATCCGCGCAGCAGCCGGTGACTCAGTCGAAAGGGGGCGACCGGGGAGGCGAGCGCGCCATCGGGTCGTGCGCCAGCGCGCGGCTGCTGCTCACTCCCAAAGAACCGGGGTTGCCCTTTACCGTCGTTCGCAACGTAGGACTGCGGTTCAAATTGGAGTTGAAGGACGAGTGCAATCAGGCGGTGAACGCCGCCGATAAGGCGCAGGTCAAGTTCATAACGGAACCCGCCAACGGCACTGTTTCGGTGACGTCGACCGGCAACGGAATGTGGGAAGTCTTCTGGAAACCGGAGCGCAGCGGCGAAGGCGCATCTGTGAAAGTTGTGGCTGTTCGCGGCGTCTCTGAACGGGAGATTTATGTCGGCATGCTGACGCTCAATGGGCGGGTTTCCGATTCGGTTGTGCCGGGTCTGCGGTCCTTCAGCATTGTGGACGCGGTGAGTTTTCAACCCAAAACGATAACCGCGCCCGGGGCGTTTATTACTATCTACGGCGAGAACCTCGCCCTGGAACCCCGCCTTGGATTCGACAAGCCCGGCGAGTTTCCGCTGGAACTGGGCGGCGTGCAAGTGTTATTCAATGGGCGCCCAGCGCCGCTGCTTTACACGTCTCCCAACCAGGTGAATCTGCAAGTGCCCTATGATCTTCAGAACAGCGAGTACCGGATGACGATACGGCGTGGAGATCTGGTTTCGGCCCCGGCGGCTCTTGGTGTTGGCAGCGCTTCTCCGGCCATCGCCACGTTGAGCGGAACCGGTTCCGGTGCCGGCCAAGTGTTCCGGATAGCCCCGGATGGCAGCGCGGCGTTCGCTACGCCCGAAAATGCCGCTCTC
>CAMDKT010000402.1 GCA_945900935.1 Candidatus Sulfopaludibacter sp. SbA3
GAGTTGGGCGCGGGCTGGCCAGAATTACTGCACTCGGTAGTAGGGGTATCGACGCCGATTGATTTGGCGGCGTGCGCGGAAGCACTGCGGCGGAAATCAAATTACATCTATCAGGAACGGTTTGTGACGCGGATGCGAAATCGACTGGCCGAGCGGAGGCGTTTGCAGCCGGAGGCGTTCGCGCCAATATTTGCGCACACCGACGTGAACGCGATCCGTTCGGTTTTCGATTTTGACGACCGGATCACGGCGCCGCATTTCGGTTTCGGGAATGCGCCGAACTACTACAAAACCCAGTCATCCCAAAACTTTCTGGCGGCGATTCGGGTACCGGCGTTGCTGTTGGCCGCGCAGGACGATCCGCTGGTGCCATTCGCGGTTTACGGGCATTCCGCCATTCGGGAAAATTCGCGGATTCAACTGCTGGCGCCGGCGCATGGGGGGCACGTCGCTTTTTTGGCGCGCCAAACGCCGCGGTTTTGGGCTGATGAAGCGATTCTCGAGTGGCGCTCGCGAATATAGGGAACAAAATTGGGCATCCTATTGGCGACAACGACGATGATTGCGGTGATGTCGGTGATTCGAGGGATGGCTGATCTCGCAGGGCGGCGGCGGCGCGGCTGAATCGCGATTGCTACCATGGAAGCGATGAATCGTATCCCCCTTCTTTTCACGCTGACCATTCCTCTACTGAGCCAAAGCCTACAGGATTTTGAAAAACGCGTGACCGAGTTCACGCTCTCCAACGGGCTGCATTTTATTGTGATGGAGCGGCATGAGGCACCCGTGGTCTCCTTCCACTTGCATGTGGATTCGGGGGCGGCCAACGATCCGGCGAATGCGTCGTCTACCGCGCATATGTTTGAGCACATGATCGGGAAGGGAACCACTTCGCTGGGGACGAAGAATTGGCCGGAGGAGGAGAAGGCGTTGGCGGCGGTGGAGGCGGCCTACGACAAGCTGGAAGAAGAGCGTGTGAAGGGGCGGCGGGCGGACAAAGCGCAAATTGAGCGGCTGGAAGCGGCTTTGAAAAGCGCCATTGAGAAGGCCAACAGCTTTGTGGATCAGAATGCGTTCACGCGCGAGATTGAGCGAAACGGCGGGGTGGGGTTCAATGCGTCAACAGCGTTGGACTATACGAACTACTTCTATAGCCTGCCGTCGAATCGGACGGAGCTTTGGTTCGCCTTGCAGTCGGAATGGACGGCGAAGCCAGTCTTCCGGGAGTTCTATAAAGAACGCGATGTGGTCCGGGAAGAGCGGCGGATGCGCGTGGAATCGAGCGCGCAAGGGAAGCTGATTGAGGCGATGTTGACAACCTCATTTTCAGCGCATCCCTATCGCAACTTCATTGGCTGGGCGAGCGATATCGAGAACCTCCGCGCCAAGGGCGGGGCGGAGTTTCACAAAACCTATTACGTGCCGGGGAACATGTGTATCGGCATTGTCGGGGACGTGAATCCGGCGGAGATTAAGCGCATGGCGGAGAAGTATTTTGGGCCGATACCGGCTGCGCCGTTGCCGCCGCGTTTGGTGACGAAAGAACCGCCGCAGGCGGGCGGGAAGCGCGTGGCGGTGGACGATTCGTCCCAGCCGTTCGTGATGATCGCCTACCACCGGCCGGAGGGCACGCACGCCGATGACGCGGCGCTGGATGTACTCAACGGCGTGCTGTCGAGCGGGCGCACTGGGATTCTGTATAAAGAGATGGTGCGGGATAAAAAACTAGCGCTGGGGACGCAGACGATTCCGCAATTTCCGGGCGGCAAGTACCCGAATCTGTTCCTTTATTACGGCGTCCCAAACACCGGGAAAACGGCTGACGATTTGGAGAAAGCGTGGGATGAGATTATCGGGCGAATCCAAAAAGACGGCGTCGACGAGGCGACCGTGAAGCGCGTGAAGGTGAAGACGCGCGCCGGGCTGTTGCGGGCGTTGGACAGCAACTCCGGGCTCGCCGGAGCGATGGCCTCGACGTGGATGATTTATGGGGATTGGCGGAAGATGTTCACGGATCTCGAGGAGTTGGAAAAAGTTACGCCCGCCGATGTGCAGCGAGTGGCGAAGACGTATTTGACGGCGAACAATAAGACGGTCGGCGTGACGGTGCAGCCGAAGAAGGAAGAGGCTAAGTAGATGCGTACGATTTCGCTTTTTCTGATTGGTTGTTTGGCGATGTTCGGGCAGGCTGCGCCCAAGCCGGCTCCCGCGAAGCTGCAAGTTGGGGCCTGGAAGAATCTGAAATTCGGCAAGCTGGGCGAAGTGAAGATTCCGGACATCGAGATTTTCACGCTGAAGAATGGCGTAAAAGTGTATTTGCTGGAGAACCATTCGCTGCCGTTTATCAATGGCACGATGCTGGTGAAGACGGGGACCCTGTTGGACCCGGCGGCGAAGGTTGGGTTGGCGGAGATAGCGGCGGCGGTGTTGCGCAGCGGCGGATCGAAGGAGAAAACGGGCGACGCGATTGATGAGCAGTTGGAGAATATCGCGGCCTCGGTGGAATCGAGCATTGGCAGCGAAGTAGCCACGTTCGGCTTTAATTGCCTGAAGGAAAACGTCGACGAGGTATTGGGCGTTTACTTCGATGTGCTCTCGCGGCCCGAGTTTCGGCCCGACAAGATCGACTTGTTAAAGACGCAGTACCGCAGCGCGATCGCGCGGCGTTTTGACGAGGCCGACGATGTAAACCGGTCGGAGTTTTCGGCGATTGTGTATGGCCGCGAGACGGCGTTTGGGCAGGAAGTGGAGTACGCCACGCTGGACGCGATTACGCGCGCCGATCTGATTGACTTTTACAAGCGCTACTATCATCCGGCGAATATGGTGATGGCGGTTTCGGGAGACTTTGACAAAGCTGCCATGCGAGCGCGATTGGAACAGGTAATCGGTGCTTGGAACCCGGCACCCGGCGCGGCGGCGGCTTTCCCGAAAGTTGCAAATCAGGCGAAGCCCGGAATTTACTCCGGCGACAAGAGTGAAGTTACACAGACCTTTCTTTCGATAGGGCATTTGGGCGGCTTGCTGAGTGACAAAGACTATCCGGCGCTGGAGGTACTTTCCGATATCCTGGCCGGCGGATTTGACAGCCGGCTGTTCCGGAAAGTGCGTACCGATCTGGGCTACGCCTATAACATTGGCGGCGGTTGGGGCGCAGATTACACGCATCCGGGATTGTTCCAGATCACGGCTTCGACGAAAACCGAATCGACAGTGGCGACGATTCAGACCATTTTGCAGGAAGTGGATAAACTTCGCGCGGACGGCGTGACCGGCGAAGAAGTGGCTACAGCGAAGGAGAAAGTCATTAACAGCTTTGTCTTTAACTTCGATCGCCCCCAGAAGACACTTTCGCGGTTATTTCGGTATGACTATTACGGGTATCCGAAGGACTTCCTGGCGCAGTATCAAAAGGCCATTGCTTCGGTGACGCGGGCGGATGTCCTGCGAGTGGCGAAACAGTATATCGATCCTTCGAAGTTTGTGATTACCGCGATCGGGAATACGGCCGGCTTCAAGACGCCGCTGACGGATTTGAAGCTGCCGATTACGAAGCTGGAGTTGAAGGTGAAGGAGCCGCCGAAGGAAGCGACGCCGGTCACCGCGGCGACGCTGGCGAAGGGTAAACTGCTGCTGGCGCGGATGCGGCAGGCATCCGGCGGCGCTGAGAAATTGGCACTGGTGAAGGACGTGACCATGACGGCCAATGCCACGCTGGGTACCCTACCCGTGAAGCAGAAGATGCTGTTCATTGTGCCGAACCAGTTGCGGCAGGAACAGGATTTGCCGTTCGGCAAGATCCTGGTGAAATGGGATGGTAAGTCCGGAACCTTTCAGGCCCCGAATGTGCCCGCGCCGATGCCGATTCCGCCGCCCATTCAGAAACAGATTTCCGAAGAACTGTTCCGAAGCCTGTACACGTTGCTGTTAAGCGACACGGCGGCGGACCGGACGGTGAACGCGATCTCCGATACCGAAGCCGACATCAGCGACAAAGGCGGGAATGCGGTGAGAGTTACAATGGACCCCGCCACCGGGATGCTGGCCAAACTTGCCTACCGGAGCATGGGACCGCAGGGACCGTCGGAAGTGGTGAACATTTACAAAGACTGGCGGGATGTGGGCGGATTCAAAATGCCGTTCGTGATTGAGATCATGCAGGCGGGGCAGAAGTCGAGCGAGATCAAATTCGAAACCATTACGGTGAACAGCGGCGTCAAACCTGAGGAGATCATGAAATAGTGCGCTTACTTTGTTTCGTATTGTTGGTGGCGGCAGCGTCCGCGCAGCCGTCCAATCGCGGCCGGGCGATTGTGGAGCAGTCGCTGGCGGCGCTGGGCGGGCCGAAGTTCATGGCAATGGAGAACCGCGTGGAACAAGGGCGGCTGTACTCCTTCTACCGGGAGCAATTGAACGGGCTGGCGACCGCGCGTGTGTATACGAAGTATGAGCAGCCCGCCGGGTCGATTGCGACCAGGGAACGGCAATCGTTTGGGAAGAAGGAGGAAGATTACGCCTATCTATTTACGGACAAAGAGGGCGTGCAAGTGACGTTCCGGGGCGTGCGTCCGCTGCCGGCGGGGCAGTATGAGAAGTACGTCGATACGACGCTGCGGAATATTTTCTACTTACTGCGGTACCGCCTGGACGAGTTAGGGATGGTGTTTGAGTTTAAGGAAACGGCGGTGTTTGACAACAATCCGGTGGAGGTTGTGGATATTACCGACGCCGAGAATCGGACCGTGACAGTGTATTTTCACCGAACGACCCATCTGCCAATCCGGCAGGTTTTCATCCGGCGGGATCCATTAACAAAAGAGCGCATGGAGGAGATGACGGTCTATAACAAGTACCGCGATGTGAGCGGAGTGATGTGGCCGTGGAGTGTGGTGCGGTTTCGCAACGGGAGCAAGATCTTCGAGATGTATTCGGAGAGCGTGGCGATCAACGGGAAGCTGGAGGCGAGCTTATTCGCGCCTCCGCTGGGTGCCAAACGGCTTAAGGGGGAGTGAGTTCGGCGTCTAAAGTCATCGCCTCCTGAAGGAGCTGCAGCGAGTGCGACGGCGCAACGGGGTGCCCCGCGATCAGCGCCAGCGTGGCGGCTAGCTCCTGCTTGTCGATGGGCTTGGAAAGATAATGGTCCATGCCCGCCTCCAGACATCGTTCCCGGTCACCGGTTACCGCGTGGGCGGTCAGCGCGATGATCGGGATGCGAGTTCCTTGCTCCCGTTCCGACTCGCGAATCCGCCGCGTTGCTTCAACCCCTCCCATTTCGGGCATTTGGCAATCCATCAGGATGGCATCAAATACGCCGGTTTCGAGTGCTTCCAACGCCAAGCGCCCATTTCCGGCGACCACGGCCGCGTGCCCGAGTTTCTGAAGCAATCGGACAACCAGACGCTGGTTCACGGCATTGTCTTCGGCCACCAGCACGCGAAGCGGACGCCCCTGTACCGGCTCCGGCTCCGGTCGAGGCCCGGCGGCGCGACGCTCCCCGCGCAGCGTCCGCAGCACGGCGTCCCGCAATT
This sequence comes from Candidatus Sulfopaludibacter sp. SbA3, assembly GCA_945900935.1. Lineage (GTDB taxonomy): Bacteria > Acidobacteriota > Terriglobia > Bryobacterales > Bryobacteraceae. The sequence continues at coordinate 5,529 of CAMDKT010000402.1, forward strand.
CAGCGGGACCGATGGGTTTAATGACGTAGTGGGCTGCTCCGCATTCCCCGGCGCGGACGGCGAATTCCGAGTGATCCACCGAAGTCAGCAGCAGCACCGGTGTGGCCGCCAGGCTGGGTACCCGGCGCAGCGCCTGAAACAATGCAATGCCATCCATCCCGGGCATATGATAGTCGGACAGGATCAGATCGAAAGGCATCCCGGCCACACTCGCCGCGGTGGCGATGTTGAGCGCCTGCCGGGCGTCCTCGACAGCGGTAGGCTCCATTTCCATCCGGCGCACATAGCCAGCCAGGACCCGCCGATTGGTGGGCTGATCGTCAACGATCAGCACGCGCAGTCCATGTAAGCG
>CAMDKT010000403.1 GCA_945900935.1 Candidatus Sulfopaludibacter sp. SbA3
AGATATAAGGCCCCGCCAGCGAGAACGAGAAGCCCGACGAGCAGTGTAGCTCCAAAGGAGACGCGCTCCAAAACGACTCGCTCCCCAACAATGACCCAACCTAGTGTTGCCGCGCCGATCAACACCACGAGCGCCAATTCCCCAACAAACGGTAGCTGCTTGTACGCCGATTCAGGATCCAAACGGAGGTATTCCCGAACATGGGGTGAAAGCTGGAAGGCCATGATGATTACGCCAAACGTCACAAGCATCGCCAGAAGGGACTTGAGGAGATGAGGCATGGCGTCGTTCTGGAAGGATAATTGCCAAACCAGTTTAGCCAACTCGCACCCTATCTGCAGGACACGCAGCAGCAGCGCAACGAAAAACCAAAATAGGACGTTGGCGATCAAGATCGTGGCTGACAGGGCTCCATTAAAAAACGTGCTAAATGGATTGACTAGTTGGGCGAGGATGCCGTAGCTCGCCCCGAGTCTTGGCAATTGCAAGGCCGGAATCCTCGGGATACTCGGAAGCGTTGCCCAAAAGCCGCGGACAACTGCGGTGATGAAGCAGAGCCCGCCAGTCAGAATCCCGAGTCCCAGGCGAATTTCGATAACGCCGAGGAGACCTGGCACTTCTTTCAACGGTTGCGTCGCGAATTGAATTGGAGAATGCGTGCCAACTTCGCAAAACACAGTCGCAATAGTCGACACCACAATGAGAAGTGTCAGTATGCTTGGCCATACCTCCGTCAAATCACGGGCTACTGAGACAACGCCGATCACGAGCCAAAACGCGAGGGCGATATGAAAGAATTGGACTGGCAGGCCCAACCGCGGCGTCAAGACGACGAGAACAGAAGGGGTCACGCCAATCAACGCGATCAAGATTAAGCCGATGGCACTCCAGACGGAAAGCTGATCACTCAGAGACAATACGACCAGAATTACCGTGAGCAGGACTACGAAAAGCGGTAATACCAATTCTACGGCCCAGGGCTTGATGAGGGGAAGGTGATCCGTTAGCGATGTCACCTGCGACAGGGCAACCGCTACCGCCAAGAGACACAACACGCCGGACCAGAACACAGAAGATCCTTTGTTCCAGGCAATTCTCGTTTCATCCTTCATTTCCGCTCCGTTCCAAATTAGGAATATCACGACGACGCCACCGAGGACAACCATGATTACTGTCATCTGTAGCGGTTCTTGCCACCAATAGGCGAAAAACATGTAGAATACCACAAGGAGAAACAAGCCAAGCCACAGACCTCCAATTTCGGGTATCACTTCGATCCAGTCGTCCTCTGTCATCCCTCGCATTGCCTGGTAACTCCACAGTAAGAGCATCCAAGCGATGGAGGTCCCAGCTAAAGCGGTTAACGATATCGCAAGTAACTTCGGCTCAAGGTAGCGCAGAGAGGACGATAGTGATGTGGCAACTCCGCCGTTCCAAAGGTGTCCCAACGCAATCACGTAAAATGAAAGCCACCACAAGTAGAAACCGATTCTCAGATGTCGGCGGTCTTTGCCAAATAAAAATCGAGAGTTCAGCAGTGCGCAGACACATAGCAATGTCATAACGCCGGGATAAAGAACCCCAGTATCGATGATGATCTCCAGGATTATTCCGGCTAACACGAAGTTACTTAGTCCGCTCGCGATAAACAAAACGTTCTGGCACCACTCCGAGAACGAAGAAGGCGATGGGTCCGGGAATAATGCTATCTGAATGGCGTCCCATCCGTAATATGTGGCGAAGTCATCCTTCCTCACTGGAAGCAGCCAAGCGAGAGCGTAAGCGACATATCCAACGATTAACAACGAAATGCTTGTCATGGGACGAACTTTCCTCACCTGTCGAACTCCGCGATAATCGGCAGGTCAAACCGCCGCCATTCGGAAGGGATGCCGTCCGAATGCGGCAGGCACCGTTCGGAAATCTGAACACATGATACCGTGTGTTCCGCTTGGCGCGGGCCTAGTTGAAACTCGTTCCTCTCGATGGGGCGCGTGCAGACGGGCTACACTTCGACGAGGTTGGGCCTATTGCGGCCTTTTGCGCAACACGGGGTACGGCGTATCCGGACCCTTCACGGAATGCCAGATCGCCTGGTTCAGCAGGCCCTCCGGCGCGACGTCGGGCTCGTCGAGATCCATGGCTTGCGAGGCATTGGCGAGATCGAGCATCTTCCCGTTGAGCGCCTTCAGCGGCGGGTTCATTTCGTCGAGCTTGATGCGGTTTGACAGGGCTTTGTAGGGTTCGGCGTTCGGTGTTTTCATGAACACCGGGAACATCGGGTCGGCTGCCACGTCGAATTGGTTTTGCGGGGGAAGGCCGAGGAGTTGCTCGATGGTTTTATACATGTTGATGGTCGTGTAGAACGTGCTGTCCGTCTTGCGTCCGCGCGTGTAGGGGCTGATGACTAGCGCCACCGTGCGATGACCGTCGACGTGATCGACGCCGGATTGGGCGTCGTCTTCCACCACGAAAATGGCGGTCTTGGGCCAGAGTTTTGAGTTCGACACGGCTTCGACGAGACGGCCAAGCGCGAGGTCGTTATCGGCGACCATGGCGCGCGGCGTGGGGAAGCCGGGGCTGGTGCCGGATGTGTGATCCTGCGACAGGAGCAGCACGCTGAGCTTGGGAACGGAGTTCGTCTTTTCGGCGGCGTGGAACTCTTCGAGGAAGCGGTCCACGCGCACTTGATCGGGGATGCGGAGATCGTAGGCGGGGACTTTGTTCGAGTAGATTTCACGGAGGCCGACGATGATGGCGCGGGGCGTGATGCTGACTTTGCGGGTGCCTTGCTTCCAGTCGTTGTAGATGTCGGTCCACGTGGCGGCGCTGGGCTCGACGGTGTTGAGACCACGCTCGCCGAAGGCGCGGACGCTGACGCCGTGGCGGCGGGCGTTGTCCCAGATAAATTCAGTGGGCGCGAAGAGCATGGGGTTCTGGTCGTTGCGGCCGTTGCTGTATTTGAAGACCCAGTCGCTGGCGTAGCCCTGGGTACACCAGCGGTGACCAAGAGCGGACTGATCGGCCGGTTGATAGAAGTTATCGAGGAGCGCGTACTGCTCGGCGAGGGCGTGGTGATTGGGGGTGACTTCGCGGCCAAAGATGGCGAGTTCGGGAGCGCCGTTGCCTTCGGGCATGTCGCCGAAAATCTGATCGTAGGTGCGATTTTCTTTGATGATGTAGATGACGTGCTCGATCGGTTTTGGCGTTGGCCCCTTGCCCGATTGGCCGGAGCGGTTGTCCTTCAAAACTTGAGCGGTGTGGCGGGCGAGGTTGTTGAGTTCGGTTAACGGAACGATGGAGACGACGCCGGCGCGGTCTTTGTAGCTGCGGCCATTGGCTTTGGTAGCGGCGACGGAGCCGAAGCCGTAGCCGTTTGCGATCAGGAGTTGCTTGCTGTCATTGGTGAGGGCGACGGCGGTGGGATACCAGCCGGCGGGGAGGAATCCCTTCACCTTCGCCGAGGGCAGATCGACGACGGCGACAGCGTTGTTGGCGCCGTTGGCGACGAAGAGCGTCTTGCCATCGGGATGAACGGCCAATGCGTTGGGGGAACTGCCGAGCGGGGCCTTCTTATAAAGCGGCACGGCGATAGTGCGTTCGAGTTTCGCGGTAGCGGTGTTGATCTGGGCGACGGTGTCGGAATTGGCGTTGGCGACGTAGAGCTTGGACAGATCGGGCGAGAGGGCGAGGGCGCTGGGGTGGAGGCCGACTTCGAGCTCGGTGGTCAGCGCGCCGGTGGCTATGTCGAAAACGGATACCGTTCCCGAAGCGGGGATGCCGGTGCGTTTATCAACGACGACGGGATGGACGCCGTCGGTGGTGTCAGTGGCGAGAGGTTTGCGGCCGCCCCAGTTGGAGACGAAGAGTTTTCCGTTGGCGATGGCGACGGTGTAGGGATAGCTGCCGGTGGTCCAGAAATCGATGTTTTTGGTTGCGAGAGTGATGCGGGCGACGGCGTGGCGCTGGTTGCAGGCGACGAACAGGAACTGGCCATCAGGGCTTAGGGCGAGGCCGCTGGGAGCGCTGTTGGGAAGTGGGATGCTATCTGCGGAGGCGAATGGCTTGGCACCGGTACGAGTGAAAATGTGGACGGCGTTGGAGGAGCCGCCGCCGACGTAGAGCGTGTTGCCATCGGGGGTGAAGGCGACGCCGGTGAAGCTGTCGGCGATTGGGAGCGTCTGGGTGAGTTGGGCGGTGGCGATGTCGACAAGATGGAGCGCGCGGTCCGTAAAATTAGAGCCGGTAACGACGGCGGCGATGCGGCCATCGGGGGACATGGCGATGCCGAGCGGGCGGTCCTTGACTTCGATGATTTTGCCGAAGGGGCGGACGGTTTGGCCGGTGGGGAGGAGATAGGTTCCGTCGGATTGGCGGCCGGCGATGCGCTTCCAAATGGGCTGGGAGACGAGGGCGATGGCTCCGAGAATCAGGATCAAACGGAGATGCTTCATTGTGGTTCCTCGTGTTCAAACAGATCGGCGCGAACGATGCGCTCGCCGCGGAAGACGACCATCGAAATGCGCTCGGTGGCCGTGATATCGATGAGGGGATTGCCGTCGACGAGAAGGAGATTGGCTTCCATGCCAGGTTTGAGAAAACCAATCCGATTGGCCGCGTCGAGAGCGGCGGCGGCGCGACCGGTGGCGGCTTGCAGGGCTTCGTTCGGCGTGAGGCCAGCTTGGACTAGCAGCACAAGTTCGCGATGAATGCCGGGTCCGTGGATGACGAATGTTTGGCCAGAGCCGGAACCGGCGACGCTGTTCGCACTGGGAGCAGGCAGCGACAATTCCTTGGCGGGCGCTTTGGCGAGGAGCGGGCGCAATTTATCGAGCAGACCCTTGGGCGCGACTTGTTGGACAAGGCTGCTTTCGAGCAGTTCGGCCTTGGGCGCGTTGGCGGCTTCGAGCGCTGTCAAGCCCGAGGTTGGCAGGTTATCGATGATAAAGATTTCGCTGGCGAGGCGCTCGCCGTTGGCGACTTTTTCTTTGAGCACGGCGAGATCACCGCGGGAACGGATGGCGGTGACGCCACAGAAAAGATAAGCCGCGTGGCTCCATTCGACGGATTTTGATGAGCCGGCGAGATGAACATCGGCATCGATGAGGCCGGGCATTAGCGTCTTGCCGCTGCCTTCGATGGGCTCGGCATTGAGTTTTTTGGCGTCCGGAGCATCGCCTTCGAAGATCTGCGCGATCTTGCCGTCGCGTACCAGCAGTGCGCCGCGTGCAATGACGCGGCCATCGCCGATGAACAGGCGGACATCGCGAACGAGCAGCGTGCGGCTGCGGCGGAGTTCGCGTTGCAGGACTTTGGCCTTCGTCAGACCTTCCTTGCTGTAGGCCTGATAGACGCCGAGAAGCAGGAAGGGCGCGAGCGCGGCGACGACCCACAGTTTCGCCGAAGCCTTTACCTTTTCCTCCTTCTCCCAGCGGAATAGTTTGACGGAAATGAACATGCCGACGATGAGAGTGAGGAACAGCGCGAGGAGGCTTTTCCATTGGGTTTCGAGGCCTTCCTGGCGGAGCAGAATTCCTTGCAGACCGGCGAAGAGATGGGCCGAGGGGATGAACTGCGCGAGGATTTGCAGCCACTGCGGCATCGCGCTGACGGGGAAGGTGGCGCCGCTTAAGAAGAGCATGGGTAGATAAAAGAGCTGGATGAGAATCTGGCTTTCCTGCATGCCGTTGACGACGGAGGCGATGATGAGGCCGAGCGAGCGGAAGGCGAGCACGGCGACGCTCATGAAAACGAAGAGAGTGAAGGGCCGTTCGGGCCAGGGCATCTGATAGGCGAAGTGGCCGATGGAGATTAGGAACAAAGCGGAGGGAATGTAGTTGATCCAGCCGGTGACGAGCCAACTGACCAGAAGC
>CAMDKT010000404.1 GCA_945900935.1 Candidatus Sulfopaludibacter sp. SbA3
GTCGTCGCCGGTAGTGAGCTGGTTGGAATAGCCGGCAATGGCGTTGGTGAGGCGGACGAGAGCACCGGGGACGGCACGGCCGCCGGGGTCGAGGACATCGCCCACGAGCGTGGCGGTGGACTGCCCAAACGCGGGCAGGATGAACAGGACGAAAACCCAATTGGAGATACGGGACACGGGGACCTTTCCTAAATCGGCGGGCTTGGAGGATGGGGAGTGGATTTAGGAATGAGCGGGCGGGGCGCGGCCGCGGGCGGGGAGGGTGTGTTTTATGGCGGGTGCCTGGATTTGTTCCGGGATCTCGGCTTCGAGGAAAACGGTCGACGGGTCGAGAACGGCGGCGGCTTCGGCGAGGGAGATGAGTTGGTGTTCGAGATCGTTGAACGAGCAGACGCCGGACTTGTGCTGATGGAGAGTGGAGAAGAGGGCGACGCCAAAGAAGAGCAGGAGGACGGAGAGAAGGACGGCGGCACGTTTCCGGGATGGGGCGGTTTGCGGCAAGGGTCCTTTCCAGTTTAGCATTGCCCGATTTCATGACAAGCGCGAGACAAATTTGAATCTTGCGGTGGTACGAGGACTTGCGTTCGGCACGTTTCACGGGACGCGCGGACTGCGCCTGACTCCTTTACTTACGCTGGCCGTATTCGTCACGTTCGGGGGGTTTGTGACGCTAAGCGCGATGGAGCCGGACGCGAAAGTGGAGGATCGGTCGAACCGTAGCTTGAACGTACTTGGAAGCCGGAATGCGAGTGTCACTCTGGCACAGGGGCCAGGATGGGATTGTTTTGGGCGGTACGAAAAATACAACACACAGCACAAGTTGCCGGTCGGCGATACGGCGCTGGCGCAAAAGGGTCGCGGAAGCGATTTGAGGGGTTGGCGGAGGGGGATAGGGCGGCGTTGATCGCGTTTTTGGGGAGTTTGTAGGGAGGGCCGGACAGATGTGGTAGGATGGAGTTTTGGAGAATTAGCAATGGAATGTCCGGTAACTGGAATCAAGACGCGCTTTGGCAATCGTGTATCGCACGCGAACAATAAGACCCGGCGCACTTGGGAGCCGAATATGCAGTCGAAGCGGATTTGGGTGCCGAGTGAGAATCGGTTCGTGCGATTGCGGTTGAGCGCGCAGGGGATCAAGATGATCGACAAGGTCGGGATTGAGGCTGTGTTGGTTGACCTGCGTAAGCGCGGAATCAAGCTGTAAACGGTTTTTGGTAATAAGGAAAATGGCCCTTGCCGGTAGGCTTGGGCCATTTTTGTTGTTGGATGCGAGTGTGGCGGATTTCAGGTTTTGGCGAAGTAGAGGGCGGTGGTGCGTTCGAGGTCGGGCTTGGTCATGGAGATGAGGCGGCCTTCGTACTGGGAAATGGATTCGAGGATGTTGCAGATGTCGCTGGGGTAACAAGCGCGGAGTTCGGTGCGGCCTTCGCGGAGGCAGAGGCGGCGGAGGAATTCGGCGCTGTCGGATTCGGCGGGGACGCGGCGAGCGAGGGGGACGATCCAGCGGTTGAGGAGGTCGCGCGGCGACATGAGTTGGCGACCGAAATCGTCGACGATGAAGATGCCGTTATTGGCCTTCATTTGGAGCGGGGCGGAGTAGATGCCGGAGGCTTCGTCGAGGCGAAGTTCGAGCATGGAGGGGGTTCATTCACCACCGACGACGATGCAAGGGCGCTTGCAGAGGATCCAGCGGGGGTCGGTTTCGTCGTCTTCGACTTCGATGGGGTGGTGGACGACGAGGTCAAGGACGAGGTTTTCGCTGATACCGAGGGCCGCAATGGTCTCGGGCATGCGGGGGCCAAGCGACTGACGGGCGTTCTGCCGGTATGGGGAAGGGTGGCCAACGTGAATGCTCACTGAATTTATCGGCAGGGAATTTGAGTTACTTTACCCCTGCACGAATTCGGGGGTTGGGGCGTCAACTATTTGTGGTGATTCATCAATTGGCAGTGGTTCGAGGGCGGGGACCGCTCGCTGACGGTCGCGGCTCGGTAGATGGCGTGGCGGTGAAATGGAGATCGGTGCATTGGGCGGCACCAGTCGTGTTTCTGTATTTAGCGGCGGTCTTGGGGGCGGATGAGCCGTCGGCGCGGACCTTGACGAAGCAGGGCGCGGCCGCGGAAAAGGACGGGAACATGGCGGGGGCCGTACTGTTATATAATCAGGCGGCGGGGAAGGGCTCGGCGGCGGCCGGAGGGCGCGCCCGGGCATTGATGGGCCAACTTGTCCGGGACAGGACTCCGGTGGCGGCGGGATTGGCGTCCGCGGCTGTTCCGGAGGAGTTGGACGCTGTCTTCACGCCGATCACGGAACGAGAGATTCGGGAGTTACTACCGCCGCCGGAGTTGATGCTGCCTTCGAACGCGTTTGTGGTGGACCTGCTGGAGACGCCTCAGAAGTTATGGGAATCGGCTGGGAAGTTACTCGGGTTGGATGTGATGTTTGACGGGGAGTATCCGCCGGGCGGGCAACCGGCGCGGTTTCAATGCGGGGAGCAGAGCGCACGGCAGGTATTGCATGGCTTGTCGGCGGCGACGGGGAGTTTTGTGGTGGTGCTGGGGCCGCGAAAAATCATGGTGGTGAAAGACACGACGCAGAAACGGCAGGAGAGGGAGCCGACGGTGGCGGTGCTGCTGACGCTGCCGGATCCGACGTCGACGCAGGAGTTACAGGAAGCGGCGCGGGTGGTGCAGCAGGTGATGGAGATACAGAAGTTCGCGATCGATAATACACGGCATATGGTATTGATGCGGGACCGGGTGTCGAAAGTTCGGCCGGCGCAGATGTTATTTGAGCAGTTACTAGGCGCGCGGCCCGCAGTGGTGATTGAGTTAGAGCTGTATGAGATGCGAGCGACGCGGACGACGGATTTGGGAATTGGGCTGCCGACGGCTTCGAAGTTATTCTGGCTGAGCCGGTTATTGGGTAACGATCCGAGTAAGATCGACCCAGGGGCGGCGATGGCGACTTTTGGGACGGGGAATGGATTGATTGGTATGACTTTGGCGGACGCGACGGTGACGGCGACGGCGTTGAAGGGCTTTGGAACGTCGGTACAGCGGGCGTTTGTGCAATCGGTGAGCGGGCAGCCGGCGCAATTGATCCTTGGGGAAAAGTATCCGATATTGACGGGCGGTTTTACGTTTGGGACAGGGAGTTTGGAACCGGGAGGGTATGCGCCGCCGCCTTCGTTTCAGTTTGAGAATCTGGGAATTACGATGAAGGTGACGCCGTATGTTCATGACTCCGAGGAGATGACTTTGGAGGTGGAGGCGGAGTTCAAGTTACTGACCGGGGCGGAGATCAACGGGATACCGATATTGGCGCAGCGGAAATTTACGTCGCGGGTGCGGATGCGGGACGGGCAGTGGGCGTTGCTGGGGGGATTGGGGCAGGACTCGGCGACTTACAACACGACGGGGATACGGGGGTTGGGTCCGTTATTGCGGAGGAGTTCGATTGAGCGGAATGAGGGGGAAGTGATGTTACTGTTGAAGCCGCGGTTGTTGGGGTCGGGGACGGATTTGGTTCCTGGACCGATATTTTTGGGACCGGAGGGACGGCCGGCGATGGTTTTTTAGCGGAGAGCTGCGTCGATGGATTGGATGTTTTTGCGGGCGAAATCGGCTTCGGCGAGGTCGGGGTTGATGTCGAGCATCCTTTGAAAATGGCTGCGGGCGGCGGCGAACTGCTCGACGCTTTGGAGTTTTTGGGCGCGGCGGGCGTAGGAGAGCGCGATTACGTAGTGCACGTAAGGCTCCTGGTTGTCGTAGCGGAGCGAGCGCTGGCAGTAGGCGATGGCCTCGTCGAAATGATCGAGCTTGCGTTCACAATCGCAGAGCCCGAAATAGGCGAGGCTGCGCATGTCGGACCAGACGTCGCGCTGCGCGGCGCGCTTCTTGCGGCCAACGCCGGCTAAGTAGCCGAGGACGTAATAGTTCATTTTGCCGGCTAACTTGGAATCGAAGTCACTCAATTGGAGGTATTGCTGATACTCGGTTACGCCTTCGGCGTATTTGGCGGACATGCGGAGACTTTCGGCGAGCCAGAAGTGGGTTTCGGCGTTTTTCGGGTTGATTTTGATGGCCTTTTGAGCGGATTCGATGGAGTCGGGATATAACTCTTTCATGCGGAGGGCCTGGGCGAGCAAAGACAGCGACAGGGCGTGTTTGGGGTCGCGCTGGACGGTCGAGTTTAGCTGACGGATAGACTCGTCGACGCTGCCGTTATCGAGTAACATGCCGCCGAAGCTGGCGCGGGCTTCGATGTAATCAGGATCGATCTCGATGGCTTTTCGGAATGACTTTTCCGACTCCTCCATTTGAAAGAGATCGCGTTGGACGCGGGCAAGAAAGAGCCAGGCCTGGCTGAATTTGGGGTCGGCGTCGATGGCAGCGCGGAACTCGGCGGCGGCTTTCGTGTACGCCTCTTTGTTGCCTTTGTTGTAGAGATCGAGGCCTTTTTCAAAGGGATCGAGGGCGGCTTTGGTGCGGCGGCGAACGGTGGTGATTTTGATGGAAATTGTCGATTCCTGGCCGGGGTAGACGGTTTCTTCGCGGGGGCCGTCGGGTTCATAGCCCATGCGGACGCCGCGGATGGTGTGAGCGCCGGGGGGTAGGCCGGGGAGACGGAGGGGAGTTCCCTTCCCGATGACGCCTTTGCTGGCACCGTCGACGAAGACTTCGACGCCATCCATATTTGCTTCGATGACCCAAGTACCGAATTTGGGGGCTGGGGCTTCGCCGGGGCTGAGGCGGCTGGGGTGGAAGGCGAGGAGCATTTGGGGGTCGAAGTTGCCTTTGTCGACAGTGGGATTTTGTTGATTGTTGGTGGCTTCGCGGACGTTGCGGCGGACGTATTCGGCGAGTTCGTCGGCAGTAACAATTGAGTCCTTGTTTTCGTCGGCGTAGCCTTCCATGCCGCGGACGACATAGTAAGTGAAGATACCGTGGCCGCCGCCCCAATCCTTACTTTCAAAAGAGCGTTCGCGGGCGCGGGAGGCGGTCATTGAGAACATGGATCGGTTGAGGTCGAGAAGGGACCGGTTGATGATTTCGCCTTGTTCGGGGGTGATGGCGCCGGAGTGGCAGGAATCGGTGAGGAGGACTTTCCATTTTGCCTGGACGGCGGAGCCGATGATTTTGCCGAGCTGCTCCATGGCGTAGCCGGTGGCGGCGATGTTATTGGGATCGAGGTCGTAGGGGGCGAGGAAGGCTTTGCCGGTTTTGGGATCGACGAAGCCATGGCCGGCGAAATAGACTAAGACGCGGTCGTCTGCTTTGGCGGAGGCGGGGAGCCAGGTTTCGAGCTCCTTCTTCATGTTGGCGAGAGTGGCTTTGGCACCGGTGAGTTTGCGGACGTTTTCGGCGCGGAAGTTACCGCCTTCTGGGCTGATGAGGATGGAGTAAATGGCTTCGGCGTCGCGTTCGGCGTAGGCGAGTTTGGCGGCTGGGGGGAGGTTTTTGTAATCGCCGACGCCGACGACGAGGGCGTAACTGCGGGGGATGGATTTGCCGCCGGGGGGTTTGACTTGTTCGGTGACGACGGGGTCCTTTTCGAACTTGAGGTCACGCTCTTTTTTTTGTGATTGTTGGGCGTGGAGGGAGAGTAATGCTAGGGAGAGGATAGTTAGTATGCGCATTTTGGTTCCTTATTGGTGCGCGATGCGGAATTGATACGTGATGGGCGCGGAAGGGGAGACCTTCACCGGGGGAATGGAGACGATGGATTGATCGCCTTTGCGGGCAAAGAAGAGTTCGCGGGCTTTGAGACCGGGGACGGGGTTGGGTTTGAGGCCGGCACCGGCGTCGACGCATTCGCCGCGGGCTTTGAGGACGGTGTCGTCGCAGCGGG
>CAMDKT010000405.1 GCA_945900935.1 Candidatus Sulfopaludibacter sp. SbA3
AGACTGGGCGAAAATGATCGAGCATCGCGCCACGCTCGCCCTTCGCCAGTTGGAACTGATCGGCGAGTCCGGCGCCGCCCCCTCGGTCTACATTTCCACGCGGCCATCCATCGCTTTCCATGGCGATCTGCGAGCCGCGGTTGGCGAAACGCGCACGCTGGTCGAGCAGAAAAACCGCGTCGTCTATTTCGCGCCCGCAGTGGGCGAAGTCGAGCGCCTCGCCGACATTCTGCACGAGTATCAAGTGCCGTTCCAATTGGCGCTCGATCCCGGCGACCACCCCTCGCCCTATCTGGCCGAACGCGCCCGCCTGTTTGGCTCCACCGCCAACACGATGCTCGCCCGCGGCCTCATCCGCCGCGGCACCACGTTTGTGGACGCGCGCGTCACGGTGATCGGCAGCGAAGATCTCTTCGACCCCTCCGATCTGGCCGTCTCCCCAGCCATTAATCAAGGCGCAGCGGCGGCCTTCGCCTCCGACATCGCCGATCTCAAAGTGGGTGACTTTGTCGTCCACGTCACCCACGGCGTCGGCAAATTCCTTGGCATCAAAGAACTCGCCCAAGGCGAAGATCAGAAGGGCGATTTTCTGCTGCTGGAATACGCCGGCGAGGCGAAGCTCTACGTTCCCATGACGCGGCTCGACCTCGTCCAGAAGTACCGAGGCGCGGGCGAGCAGAAGCCATCCGTGGACCGTCTCGGCGGCGTAACCTGGGCCAGGACCAAGACGCGCGTCAAAGCGAAAATGCGCGACATGGCCGAAGAGCTTTTGAAGCTCTACGCCGCGCGCAAAATGTCGGAGGGTTTTGCCTACTCGCCCGATTCCAACTGGCAGCGCGAGTTCGAAGACGCCTTTGAATACGCTCCAACGACGGATCAGTTGCAAGCCGTCAGCGAGATCAAACGCGACCTCGAGCGGGCGCAGCCGATGGACCGCCTGCTGTGCGGTGACGTCGGCTTCGGCAAGACGGAAGTCGCCATGCGCGCGGCCTTCAAAGCACTCGGCGACGGCAAGCAGGTAGCTGTGTTGACGCCAACCACGGTGCTCTGCTTCCAGCATTTCGAATCCTTCAAACGCCGCTTCGCCAGCTTCCCCGTTCGCGTGGAAATGCTCAGCCGCTTCCGCTCCGCCGCCGAAACCAAGCAGGTTCTGGAAGATCTGAAGTTTGGCAAAGTGGACATCGTCATCGGCACGCACCGGATCTTGTCGAAGGATGTCGAATACGCCGACCTCGGCCTCCTCGTCGTTGACGAAGAGCAGCGATTCGGCGTCCGCCACAAAGAACGCCTCAAAGACATTCGCAAGAACATCGACGTGCTGACAATGAGCGCGACGCCGATTCCGCGCACGCTGCACATGTCGATGCTCGGCCTGCGCGATATGTCTGTGATTGAAACCCCGCCCAAAGACCGTTTGGCCATCCAGACCACCGTGGCGATCTTCAACGAAGATCTGGTGAAGGCCGCCATTGAGACCGAAGTCCTGCGCGGCGGGCAGGTTTATTTCGTTCACAACCGCGTCGAGACGATTTATCAGCGGGCCACGTGGCTGCAGAACGCGATGCCGCAAGTGCGCGTCGGCGTGGGCCACGGGCAGTTGCCGGAAGCCGAACTGGAGCGCGTGCTGCTCGGCTTCATGAAGCACGAGTACGACGTGTTCGTCTGCACCACGATTGTCGAAAACGGCTTGGATATTCCGCTCGCGAACACCATCATCATCGAGAACGCCGAGCGCCACGGACTGTCGGAGTTGTATCAATTGCGCGGGCGAGTGGGCCGGTCGAATCGCCGCGCTTACGCCTACTTGCTGGTGCCGCCCAATACGGAGCTATCGGAAGTCGCGCGCAAACGCCTGGCCGCGCTCCGCGAGTTCAGCGACCTGGGCGCGGGCTTCAAAATCGCGGCGCTCGATTTGGAACTGCGCGGCTGTGGAAGCCTGCTCGGCGGAGAGCAGCACGGCCACATTGAGTCCGTCGGCTTCGACACGTATTTGAAGCTGCTCGATTCCATGGTGCGCGAATTGAAGGGCGAAGATATGCCGCCGGAAATCCATTCCACCATCACGCTCGGCGTCGATCTCCGCATTCCCAACACCTATATCGGCGAAGAAATCCAGCGGCTGCGCACGTACAAAAAACTCGCCGGCGTAGAAAATGCGTCGGAGCAGCAACGGGTGCTCGATGAGATGGCCGACCGCTATGGGCCAGTGCCGGACATGGTGCGCCAACTGGCAGAGTTTTCTCTTCTCCGGGCCATCGCGCAACGGCTGGGCGTGGAGTCCATCGACCGCCGGCAAGGGTTCTTCAACCTGAAAATTCACCCGGAGGCCCGCATCAGCCCGGAGAATTTGATGGCTCTAGTCGCCGGTACGCCGGGGTGTCAATTCACGCCGGCCGGCGTGCTGCGCATGCCCGCCGATCCGTGGCCGACATCGAAGCCGGAGGCCATGCTGCGGCACTTGCAGGAGTGTTTGCGAAAGCTTGATCCGGGGCCGGTGACGCCCACCGGGACACACCGGGACCGTATCGGCACACCCGAAACATCTGTAACCCGTTGATTCCCCGTTTTGGCCGGAGGCTTGCACGAGGTATTATAGGAGAAGCTTATGCCGCACCGTTTCCTGTTGCTCTGTATCGCCGCCGCGACCGTCCTGCCCGCCGCTGACCCGATTGTCATCGAACAAATCGTTGCCAAAGTGAACGGCGAGATTATCACCCGCTCCGAACTGGAGCGAATGAAACGCGGCATGGCCGAAGAGATGAAGGCCAATAACGCCAACGCCGCCGACATCGCCAAGGCGATTCAGGACCGCGGAAAAGACTTCCTTCGCGAAAAAATCGACACCATGCTGCTGGTGCAAAAAGGCCGCGATCTCACGATCAATCTGGACCCTGACGTCACGAAATATATCGCCGACCTCCAGCGCAAATCCAAGATCGCCGACGCCGACAAATTTCAAGCCTACATACGGGAAAATACCGGCATGCCCTATGAAGATTACCGGGCGGAAATCAAGAACAACATGCTGACGCGCCGCGTCATCGGCCAGGAAGTCAGCTCCAAAATCGTCATTCCGAAAGCGGAACTGCGCAAGTTCTACGACGAACACAAGAACGACTATCAGCGCGAAGAACGCGTGTTCCTGCGCGAGATTTTCCTGACGTTGGATGGCAAAGCCGAGGCGGAAAAACTGGCCGTGGAGAAGAAGGCCAAGGACCTCGTCGCCCGCGCGCGCAAGGGCGAAAAATTCAATGAATTGGCGCGCGATAACTCCGATTCCGAAACGGCGAAGAGTGAAGGCGAACTGCCGCCGTCCAAAAAAGGCGAGTTGCGGAAAGAGCTGGAAGATAAAGTTTGGGCCGCGAAGAAGAACGAAATCCTGGAACCGATTCCCTTCCCCAACGGCTGGCTGATTTTGAAAGTGGATGAACATCATCAGGCCGGGCTTGCCGAATTCGAAGAGGTGGAAAGCGAAGTGATGAACCGGCTTTTTGAACCGCGCATGCAGCCCGCCGTGCGAGAATACCTCACCAAATTGCGTAGCGACGCCTTCCTGGAGATTCGGGAAGGCTACGTGGACACCGCCGCCGCCGCTGGCAAATCAACGCGCTGGAGCGATCCGATGCAGTTGAAGCCGGAGACCGTCACCCGCGCCGAAGTGGCCAACCAAAAGCGCCGCAAGCGCCTGCTCTTCGTTCCGGTGCCCCGCACTTCCACCGGGAATGTTTCCACTTCGAAGTCATAGCCTGCTAACCTGAAATCCGATATCTCGGATGAAATTATTCGCCAACGAACTCGAAGCCAACCAGCAAGTCCAGACGACTTTCCTGGTTTTGAACAAGGATGTCCGTCAGAAAAAGACGGGTGAACCTTACCTCTCCCTAGTGTTGGGGGACAAGACGGGCGAAATTGACGCCAAAATGTGGGACGGCGTCGCCGAGATCGTCGACACGTTCGAGCGCAACGATTACGTCAAGATTCGCGGCCAAGCCACGGTCTATCAGAACAAGCTGCAACTGCGCGTCGACCGCCTGATGCGCGCCGACGAACGCGACGTGGAACCGGCCGACTATTTTCCCGCCTCCAAACGCGATCGCGACGAAATGTACGCCGAGTTAATGGGCTACATCGACACCATGCGCAATCCGCATTTGAAGGCGCTGTTGGAGGCGTTCTTCGCCGACACCGAAATCGCGCGCCGCTACAAAACGGCCCCGGCGGCAAAGACCATTCACCATGCCTGGATCGGCGGTTTGATTGAACACGTGCTGTCGCTGATGACTTTGGCGCGGTTCACCGCCCGCCATTATCCGGAAGTCGATGAAGACCTGCTTCTCACCGGCGTTGTCCTCCACGACATCGGCAAGATCCACGAACTGACGTATGACCGCGGGTTCGGCTATTCCGATGAAGGGCAGTTGATCGGTCATATTCTCATCGCGCTGCGAATGCTGGATGAAAAGATCCGCGAAGTGCCCGGCTTCCCGCCGAAGTTACGCCTGTTGGTGGAGCATCTCATCGCCAGCCATCACGGCGAAATGGCGTTCGGCTCGCCGAAGGTACCGTGCTTCCTGGAGGCCATGCTGCTGCATCATCTCGACAACCTCGATTCGAAGATGGAGACGGTTCGGACGATTGTGAAGCGCGATGCACTGCTCGACGGTAACTTCACCGGCTACGCCCCGATGCTCGAACGGAGCCTGCTGAAGAAGGAGCGTTTCCTGGCCGAGGAACAGGTCACCCCGCCCGCGCCGCGGCCGGTGGTGCCTGCCCCAAAACAAGGGAAGCCCGTGCCGACTACAGGCTCGCTCTTCGGAGACAAACTGAGCTCCGCGCTGGACGACGGGAAATAGACTTATGGCGCGCCGTTCCGGGCATTCTCCGCTCCCGCCGCAACTGGAAATGGCGTGCCTCGGGGTACTTTGGACCATGCGCGAAGGGACTGTAAAGGACGTGGCCGTCGCCTTGGCCCCGCGCCAGGCGTTCGCCTACACCACAGTTATGACGCTGCTCGAACGGCTCGTCAAACGTGGCCATCTCACTCGCCGCAAATCGGGCCGAAGCTTCGTCTACGCGCCCGCGCAAAACCCGGCGGAATTGCGGGAGATCGCCATCGACGAATTGGCGCGCGACTACTTCGGAGGCTCCCGAAAATCGCTGCGGGAATGGCTCGACGGAGCGCCCGCCGTCCAGTCAGAATCGGAAGAACCGGCAATCGAGCGCATCGACACCGCGCTGCTCTAATCGGGATGCTCGCATCTTCTTTCATTTGTTGCAGTTCCATTTTTTCATAGATACCGCTCCCAAAAGTTGTATCGCAACTACATTAAAATTAGTTAGATACAATTTGCGGTGTGTACTCCCCGTGCTTAGAATATATGAGAAAACTAACTTTACTGACCATACTTAGCGCGACGCTGGCCCTTTCGGTCGCCGCGCAAACCATTACTGGAGCGTTCACTGGAACGCTCGCTGCCCAATCCAGTGCCGTTGTTCCAAACGCCAAAGTGACTGCCACCAACGTCGGCACAAACGTGACTTACTCCGCGCAGAGCAACGACTCCGGTGTTTACAATCTCCTGTTCCTTCCCGTCGGCAGCTACAATCTTGCCGCCGAGGTGAAGGGCTTCAAGAAAGCTACTGTCGGCCCCTTCGTCCTCCAAGTAAATCAGACAGCGCGCATCGACTTCAAGCTGGAAGTCGGCGAGACCACGCAGTCAGTGGAAATCAACGCCGCCGCGCCGGTGCTGCAAACCGAATCCTCGCAGACGGGCGAATCGCTCGGTTCAAAGCAGCTCACCGAACTACCGCTCAAGGGCCGTAATGTTATCGCGTTGACGCT
>CAMDKT010000406.1 GCA_945900935.1 Candidatus Sulfopaludibacter sp. SbA3
CGCAGGGATGCGACCCGAGCGCCGCTTCGAGGGCTGGAATAGCAAGGGACGGCTTCCGAGCCGAGGCCGTCCCAACTCTCAATTCAGACCCGTCAGACATTAGCTTATTGAAAGCCAAAAATGGTCTTGACAATGGGGTCCACTTTAGAGCGAGCGAGCCCTAATGAGTATGGCGATCTTGAGACAGGCCAGGAGCGGTTTCGAGTGCTTAAAATGAAGGACGGAGCGAGCTACTCGTATGCCCCACAACGGTTCTTGCCGACGGATGTACCCACGGAAGCAGATTTTAAGTGGCTAGGGGTGATCGGTAACACGGAAATTTCCAAGTTATTGGGTGCGTGGCGCCATGAGCGCGATCAGACAAATGACAACAATAACCTGAAACCGGAAATCTGGATTTCGAGCGCCGTTCCGAAAGGTAAAGCTCTCGCATTTTGTGGTTTTACCAACGAGTACAAAGCTGATGGGAACCCAGCCGCGTCTGGTGGTGGGAAAACACTGCACGTAATGCTTGGATTTGCAGACTGCGCTTCTCAAAGTCCGACTCAATGGCGACCATTTTTTGCGAGAGGCGCGAGTGAGCCATTTAAGACGTTGGCAACGGATACTTGGTTGAACAGTTTCCTTCCGGAGCCAGACGAACGCTGGGCAGCGACTTTGATTCGTCGAGTTACCGGGCTCGAACAAGGCTACACGACCCGCAGTGCCTCGGCTGAAAATGAACAGCAGGCGGCGCTCGCTCAACAATCCGCGATAAAAGAAATCCTCGACGAGGAGGAGGGCACAACGTCCTGGAGACTGAACAAAGAGAATGTGAAGACATGGTTGGATGACAACTTACCACGATGGTGGGCTGGCGGCGGAAAACTAGGTTGTAGACCGCAGTTCTTCTTGATGGCATTCGGTGAGCAGGAAACACACCCAATTGGTTTTGAAGGCAGAGATAAACTCGTCCGTTAGCTTGTCGAAAATTTGCCGTTTTCTTATGAGCGTTTGGAGCTGACCGAAGGTCTTACGCTCGCTCTTCGCTTTTCCGGAACGTCTGCACCGTGGGTGCCTGGATGGGCGCGACCGCAGCTCTTCTCCGGTTGCGCCAACCACTTCTCACCGATTCCTCGCCGTAAACCTTCGCAGTCAGCGCCCAAGTTGCTACCTTAGAAGATTCCCCATGGATTTTCTAGCAGGCCTGAACCCGCAACAACGCGAAGCCGTCGCACACACGGAGGGTCCCCTCCTCATCCTCGCTGGCGCGGGCTCCGGCAAGACCCGCGTGATCACGCACCGCATCGGCCATCTGATCCGCGCCAAAGGCGTTTATCCGGCGTCGATTCTGGCCGTTACCTTCACTAACAAAGCCTCCAAGGAAATGCGCGACCGCGTGGCGCGTATTCTCCAGGAGCCTGACCCCAACCGCCTGCCGCGCGTCTCCACGTTTCACTCCTTCTGCGTCCGCACGCTGCGGCGAGACGGCGCGCGACTGGCCGACATCCGGCCGAACTTCACCACTACTTTCAACATCTACGACGACGACGATCAGCTCTTGCTGATGAAGCAGATCTTTAAGAATCTGGGCGTCGACGAAACGTTCATGAAGTACCGCGCCGCGATGAGCCGTATTTCGACGGCGAAGTCCGCCAAGGAGACGCCCGCCGATTTCTACAAGCAGACCGCGGACCCGCGGATGAGCCGCCTGGCCACCATCTACGAACAGTACGAAGCGCGCCTGCAACAGGCCAATGCGCTCGATTTCGACGACCTGCTGTTGCAGGCGGTGCGCCTGTTCGCCTATGACGCCGATCTGCGCCGACGGTACAACGATTATCTGGAATACCTGATGATCGACGAGTATCAGGACACCAATCGGACGCAGTACGAGTTGATGCGGTTGTTGTCGGCGAAGCACGGCAACGTCGCCGTGGTTGGCGATGAAGACCAGTCGATCTACAGTTGGCGGGGCGCCGATATCCGCAACATTCTCGACTTCGAGAAAGATTATCCAAACGCCTGCGTGATTCGGCTAGAACAGAACTACCGCTCGACGAAGAATATCCTGGACGCGGCCGGCGCGGTTGTGGAAAACAACGTGCAGCGCAAGGGGAAGAAGCTCTGGACAGATTCGGTTGGTGGTGAAAAGATCACTATTTTTGAAGCTTTGGACGGGGAGCAGGAGGCGCTGTATATCGCCGACCAGATCAACAAGGCGCTGGGCACCAACCCGGATGACAAGGCCGCGGTTTTGTACCGGACGAACTTTCAATCGCGGCAAATTGAAGAGGCGCTGCGGCGGTATGGGCGGCCCTATATCGTGGTGGGCGGGTTCAGCTTTTATCAGCGGGCCGAGGTCAAGGATCTGCTTTCCTATTTGAAGGCTTTGCAGGCGCCGGACGACTCGATCGCGCTGCTGCGGATCATCAACGTGCCGGCGCGGGGCATCGGCAAGACGACGCTCGATCAGATTGAGCAGTTCGCCAATGCGGAGAAATTGCCGGCCTTCAAAGCGGTGGAGCGGATGCTGGAAGAGAAGCAGTTCGCGGCCCGGGCGGCGTCGTCGCTGATGGCTTTTCGCAAACTCCTGCTCGAACTGCGGGAAGTCGCCGAACGCGGCGACGTTGGCGAAACCGTCCGTGAGATCGCCGAGAAATCCGGCTACATGGCGATGCTCAAAAGTGACCCATCGCCCGACGCCGAAACGCGGCTGGAGAATGTGCAGGAACTGCTGAACGCCGCGGGCGAGGCCGCCGAACGTCTGGAGACCATCGCCGACTTTTTGGACCACGCCGCGCTGGTGGCGGACAGTGATCAACTCGACAGCGAGGCGCGGATCAGCCTGCTGACCATCCACAACAGCAAGGGGCTGGAGTTTCCGCTGGTGTTCATCGCGGGCGTGGAGGAGGGGCTCTTTCCGCACCAACGCAGCCTGATCGACGCGAACTCGATGGAAGAGGAGCGGCGGCTGTGCTATGTCGCTATGACGCGCGCTGAGAAGAAATTGACAGTGAGCTGGGCGCGCTTCCGGCGGCGATTCGGGGGCGGTCCGTCGGAGCCGTCGATGCCGTCGCGGTTCTTGCGGGAAATTCCTCCCAAACTCGTCGAGCATAAACCGGCGAAATCGCGTTACATCACCGAAGAGGACGAGGACGCCGATATCGCGCTCTTCGGCGAACGATTCGAAGTTGTGGAGGCGGCCAAGAAAAATCTTTATACGGGCAAGCCGCAGAACTCGGTTGAGAATGTTCGCGGCTTTTTCGAGCAGCAGCGGGGTGTCAACGCGCCGGCGCCGGTGGCGGTGCCTCCCAAGCCCGTTGTACGCGCCCCCGGCTCGGTGGCCTATGGGGGCCCGCCCAAGCAACAACCAGTGAAACGCCCTGGGTCCCAGCATGTCGGAGCAGTGGTGCAGCATCCGAAATATGGCCGCGGAACCGTTCTTCGTCAAGAAGGGGACGGCGAGGATGCTAAACTGACAATTAGCTTCCCCGGCTATGGTTTGAAAAAACTGATAGCTAAAATGGCTGGACTGAAACCTTAAGAATGAATACGACGAACGTTACCGACAAAGCAGAACGCAAAGACCTCAAGCGCAAAGCGCGCGCGGAAGCACCTCCGAAGCCGAAACGGGCTGAGGGAGTGGCACGCGGAGACAACAAGAAAAAAGTAAAGAAGATTGTGAAGGGCCAGCGCAAGCGCTAGTCTTTCGATAAAATTCACAATCGGAGGCCCGCTTGCCCGGATTGTTTCGTACCAAGAGCATCGACGCGTTGATCGAGGAGTCGGAACAAAAAGGGCGGAGCCTGCAAAAAACGCTCGGCCCCTGGAGCCTCACGGCTCTGGGGATCGGTGCGGTCATTGGCTCCGGCATCTTCACGCTGACGGGCACGGCCGCCGCCGGCCAGACGCTGGAAGTCCATTCGATATTGCATGCCCCGATTCTGGACCTGTTGTGGAACGGTGCCAACGCGGTGTCGACGATCGGGCGCCCCGGGGCCGGTCCGGCCGTGGCGCTTTCCTTCATCCTGGTGGCCATCGCCTGCAGCTTCGCGGCTCTCTGTTACGCCGAACTGGCATCAATGATTCCCGTCGCCGGCAGCGCCTATACGTATGCCTACGCGACGCTGGGCGAGATCGTCGCCTGGATTATCGGCTGGGATCTGATTCTGGAATATGCGGTCTCCAACATGGCGGTGGCGGTGGGCTTCTCGGCCTATTTCAATGCCATTTTAGAGGCGTTATTTAACGTCCATTTGCCGCGAGAGCTATCTGAGCCGATGATCGTCAACGGCCAGATGAGCGGGGCGTGGTTCAACGTTCCGGCGTTGTTGATCATCCTGCTTTTGACATGGATTCTTGTCCGCGGGGCGAAGGAATCGGCCAGAGCCAACAGCGTGATGGTGATCATCAAGATCGCCGCAATACTGCTCTTTGTCTTCGGCGCGGCGCGCGCGGTAAACACCGCCAACTGGCACCCGTTCATGCCCAACGGCTTCACTGGGGTATTAAGCGGCGCGGCCATCGTGTTCTTTACTTATATCGGGTTTGACTCGGTATCCACGGCTGCTGAAGAGTGCAAGAATCCGAAGCGCGACATGCCGCTGGGCATCTTTATGACGCTCGCCGTTTGCGCGGTGCTGTACGCTTCCGTGGCACTCGTGCTCACCGGCATCGCCGACTGGCGCACGCTGGGCAACGCGGCGCCGGTGGCCAACGCTTTGAAGGCCATCGGGTTCGACAGCCTGCGTTCGGTCGTCAGCGTGGGCGCCGCCGTCGGGATGATCAGTTCGCTGATGGTGTTCCAATACGGCCAGGCGCGCATCTGGTTCGCCATGTCGCGCGACAGATTGCTGCCGGATGTTTTTTCGAAAGTGCATCCGAAATTTCGCACGCCGCATGTATCAACCTGGGTCGCCGGGTTTTTCGTTGGCATTCCGGCGGGGATTCTGGACATCGGCACGCTGGCGGATCTGGCCAACATCGGGACGCTCTTCGCCTTCGCGCTGGCGTCGGCGGGCGTCATCGTGCTCCGCCGCACGCAGCCGGAGCGCGTTCGCGGCTATCGCGTACCGTGGGTGCCATTCCTGCCTATCTTGAGCATTGTGATGTGCTTCATTCTCATGCTGGGCTTGCCGCTGGAGACCTGGATCCGTTTCTTCGTTTGGCTGATCCTGGGACTGGCGGTGTATTTCTTGTATAGCCGCAAAAGAGCCGCGACATTGGCGTAACGGAAGGGCGGAGGAAATCGCCGTATAATAGACAAACGCCGGAAATTCCGGCGAAGCGATCTCAATCCTCAGGAGAGAATAGTGAAAACATTGAAAGTGACCTTCGCCTGCCTGTTTCTGGCAGCGGCGATTTGCCCGGCGGCGGAAACCCCCTCGCCCGAGCATGTGAAGTGGATGAAGGACCTCGGCGCACAGATGGGCGCCATCCGGAAGGGTGCTGACGTAACCAAGAACGCGACCGACATGGGCGAGACCATGAAAGCCGTCGCCGCGTTTTGGGACGCCCGTCATTCCGAAGCCGCCACCAAGGCGAGCAAGAGCGTAATTGACGGCGCCGCCGCCATCGCGAAAGCGGGCGACGACAAAGAAGCCGTGACGGTTGGCATGAAGATGATGGGTGGGGGCTGCAAGGGCTGCCACGATCCGCATCGTGAAAAAATCTCCGATACCGAATCCAAGATCAAGTAGTTCGGTGTTTGCGATTCGAAACGGCGGCTGGGGAGCAATCCCCGCCGCCGATTTTTATTGAACGCGCTGAGCGGCGAATTCTTTATTGAGCCGTTCCCAGTGTTCGGCCATCAATTTGGCGCGGCCTGGTTCGCGTGTCACCAGATTCGTCGTCTCGCCGC
>CAMDKT010000407.1 GCA_945900935.1 Candidatus Sulfopaludibacter sp. SbA3
GAATGGCAAATTCCCAAGCAGATACCTTCAAGCGGTGGGAGGAGCTTGAAGACCGGCGCCAACGGCCTCTTGCTCCCGAATTCATCGCAAACCTGTTTTCGGGGCTGAAGCATTTCCAGGACCCGACACTATGTGAGGCCGCGGCGGAGAAGATCGCCTCACGCCCGGAGGTCTTCCATCCTGTGACGCTGGTCGTTCCAGCCATTGAACGGATCTGTGCCGAACAGGATCACACGCCGCCGGCGGTTGACCCTGCCATCCAGCACCTTTGGACGAGCGCGACGGAGTTCCTGCTCAGGCGCAGCGAGGTCCCGCCCCAACCTCCGCCGGACTGGCGTCTTCATGCAGAATTTTCTTGTAAGTGTGCCGAATGCCGTGAACTACAGGCATTTGCCCGTGATCCCGACGAGAGCGTTCATCGGTTTCGTATCAGGCAGGAGCGTCGCAGCCACGTTCAAAACGCGATCGACCAGCACCGGCTGGATATGACCCATGTGACAGATCGCGTGGGTTCGCCGCAAACCTTGGTGTGCACCAAGGACCGCCGAACCTTCAAGGCGCGCATGAAGGAATACGAGAATGAGATGGCCGCTATGAATACGCTCGTCAAGCTGGTGCCCAAATCCGCCGCCGCGGTCGCCCTTTCCAAGAGAATGGAGGCTGCCGTAAAGGCGAGCACGCCGTGAGATTCTCGACATCTACATTGGCTGCCGACGCTGAGGTCGTCCCGTGGCTCGCCGCCGCTGGGGAACTGGCTTACTCTCCCGGATACCCGTCTACTTCTTCTTCGGCTGCCACTCTCGGCTGAGCTTTTGCGCTTCGGCTATCTGGGCGGGCGTCATAGAGCTTTCCAGCGTATCTCTCGCTTTTTTCGCAATCTCATGACCCTGCGCTGCTGCTAGATTTCGCCACATGTATGCGGTGACGAAGTCTTTCGGAACTCCTTCACCAATAATGTACATCGCCCCCAGGCTGCTCTGTGCGCTAGCATCTCCCTGTTCCGCCGCCTTGCGGTACCACGAGAGGGCCTGTACCGCGTCCTTCGGCACGCCGTCACCTATTCGGTACATGCCGCCGAGGATGACCTGGGCGGCAGCGTGTCCCTGTTAAGCGGCTTTGCGGTACCAGTTCACGCCCTCGACAACGTCCTTAGGCACACGCACGCCGCGGGAGTAACGGAACCCGAGGAAGAACTGGGCCTCACCTTCTCCCTGATCAGCGGCTTTGCGCATCCAGGCCAAGGCCTGTATCATCATCCTTAGACACACCGTCACCGTCAGCGTACATGCCGCCGAGGATGAACTGGGCTTGACTGTCATCCTTGAGTGCTAGTGCGCTGAGCTTAGCCAGCGCCGCTGTGTCCCCTTTTTTTGCAGCAGGAGCAATGGTTCTTGTATCCGGCTCCACCTCTGTACAACTCAACATTCCCGACAGCAGCAACGGCAGAAGTCCGCGTTGGATCACGCGGGATAGGACAGAAGGCGGCTTCATGGATAAATTCTACAGCCTTCTTGTTTGTCCCACCCAAGAATTAGGCTACCGTTTTTCCGCCGTCGCAATGGGTAGGAGGGGGTATCGGCATCTCCCCGCCCGTGGCCAAAACAACCGTCGCCGCCCCCGTGTACACGCGCCGTCAAAACCAAAAGGAGCCTATTATGCCCAGACCGCCGAAACCGACTAGCGTATTGCAGCTTCAGGGGACCGCCCGCAAAGACCGCCACGCCAATCGGTTCGACCTTGAAATGCCGTCCGAGGTACTGACGCAGCCGGAGTGGCTGACGGGCGAGGGCTTGGCCGAGTGGGAGAGGCACCTACAATCCCCGAACTAACTCGCTAATATGGACAGCAGTGACTCCACTTATTTCCGTTCGAACATCGTACCGCCAGGCCGAAACGGTTGGTCGCCTCGGCTTCATCACAGTGATCTTCACCGCGTCCGCACTGTGCTCGATTGGCCAGTCCTCTGTAGTCATCAGCCAGATATATGGTGGCGGCGGCAACGTCGGCGCGACTCTGCGCAATGACTATGTCGAACTCTTCAACCGGGGCGGAACCGCAGTGGCCATGAACGGCTGGACAATCCAGCACACGTCAGGCAATGGCTCAAACTGGGACAGGGCGACGGTCAGTGGGATGATCCAGCCCGGTCAGTATTACCTCTTACAGTTGGCGCCAGGGAACGCTGGCACCGCGTCACTTCCGACGCCGGATGCGACTTCCGGTTTGAACATCAGCGCAACGTCGGCAAAGATCGTACTCGTGAACAATGGCACGGTGCTAACTGGAAGTGCGCCAACTGGCAGTCAGATCATTGATTTCGTGGGCTATGGCTCTACCAATACCACCGAGGGCAGTTCCGCCCCCGCGCTCACCAACACGACGGCGATATTCCGGCGATCAGGCGGTTGCAGTGATTCAAACAACAATTCGGCGGATTTCACGACTGGCTCGCCGGCACCGAGGACTTCCATGTCGCAGTTGGCACCTTGTTTCGTTGAAGCCTCACCGCTGATATCCGCCGCTGCGGTAGTAAACGCGGCCAGCTTTGAAGCCGGCCCAATAGCAGCGGGCCAAGTGCTGACAATCTTTGGTAGTGGCGTTGGCCCCGATCAGTTGGCGACCCTAGAATTGACCCCCGACCGGCAGTCCATCACGAAGACGCTTGGCGGAACCCGGGTGCTGTTCGACGGTGTCGCGGTGCCCATGCTCTATTCGCTTGCAGGCCAGGTGAGTGCGATCGCGCCATTCGGGATCTCGGGGCGAAGAACGATTGACTTGCAGGTGGAGTACAACGGCCGTAGCTCGAACCGCGTCACGCTTGAGGTGCAGCCCACAGCCCCAGGCATATTCACTATGGACGCCTCCGGTAAGGGTGTGGGGGCCATTCTGAATGAGGACTACCAACCCAATGGTGCCGGTCGTCCCGCACGCAGAGGCGACGTGATTATCTTGTACGCCACCGGTGCAGGAGAGACCGATCCTGCGTCGATTGACGGCATGATCGTAACTGGAATTGGGAGACAGGTTCAGCCGATTGGGTTGAAGATCGCGGGAGTCGAGGCTGAGATTTTGTATGCCGGCCCAGCGCCGGGACTCGTCAGCGGGGTCATTCAGGTCAACGCTCGTGTGCCGTTCGGAATCCCGACTGGATTGCAAGCGATTGAGCTAATCGCCGGGGGCAAGAAAAGCCGTGTCGGCGTTCAAGTGTCAGTTGTTGAGGAGTAAGTCCGTCTCAATATGGGCCGATGGTAACACCCGCACAGTAAGTGATTCCCCACGTTGCATTCTGGAATTCAGCGCAGTGTCCTCATCGTAGGCCACAGGAGTTTATGGCTGTCTATCCATTGGCTCGCGCTGTAACCTAACCGACGCACGGTGGATGCCGTAGCGATGGCTGGACAAATAGTGAATCGGGGGGAAACGTCTGGCTTGTCCGCGTCTTCCCTGGCCGTGATCCGAAGGGATAGACGTGGTGGAAGCTGAAGCCCGTCGCTCTTCGGATTGGCGGGCTTTTTCTGCGTTCAGGGCGTCACGCTCTTGCGCATCATCGCCTGAATGACGCCATCGGGGATTCCTTCTTCCTTCAGCTTCACCATGGCCGGTAGTTCCAAATCAAACGCCGTCGCGCTGGCCGCGATCTTGTCGATTATCAGCGCGTCGCCGAAACCAACTTTCCAAAGTTGGACGATGTCCGCGTTTGTCAGCACCTTCGGCTTGTCGGAAATCTTGTCCAGTTTGAAATCGAAATCCTGAAACGGAATTACGTGAAAAGGGGTCCTGCGACCGTTTAGACTCGTTAGGACCATTTCCCTTGAGATCAAAACGTCCTTCGTCATGAAGCCTGGCAATGTAATTCGGAGAGTCACCGGCTGGAAGAGGCGCTTAGAGAAGATGGTGCTCTTCCGCGCATTGAAGGCGTATTCGCCGACTTTGTAGACCAACGGCGTCACGCCGATCACCTTGCGGTTCCATTCCACTGTCGCGCCGGGCGGCGTACTAGTCACTCGCAAAGTATCGGATTCAGCCACTGGGGAAACTGGCCGCACCAGCTGAGGTGCTTGGATAACCTTGGATGGCTTTCTACTCGCAAGCCTATCTGCACTAGCGTCAAGCGCCGCAGCAGTCTGGTTGCGCGGCCTTCCGTTTTCCGCTGCTGCCATTACCCGTATGAGTTCGTCGGATACCCCCGTTCAATTGAAGGTGCTGGATTCCGGCGGGCGTTAGAAGGAATCCTGGACGGGATCCGGCAATGGCATCCAGGATAGCTGATTCTTGCGATTTTTCCACCACCATTCGCACGACATCTTCGTTGCGCATGAGTGTTTGCGCGAGTACGCTGACGGAAAGGACGATGACCAAGAAAAGTCTCTTCACAGGTTCCTCGTAGTCTCTGGCACCGAGTAAGTGATTTTCCAGGCTGCATTCTGGAATTCAGCTCGGTGTCCTCCGCGTAGGCCACTACGGGAGTTAATGGCATTCTATCATCCATTGGCTCGATTGGCCACAACCAGCGCACCTGAATGAGCAGCGAAAAGCGGCGAAGGAAGCCGAAGCGGATAGCTGGCGCACTATAGGCGCACAACGCGAAAAAGCCACCAAAAACTGATGGTGGCTTTTCCCTTGTAAGTCGTTAATTTAATTGGTGCGGATGAAAGGACTTGAACCTTCACGAAGTTTCCCCCACTAGAACCTGAATCTAGCGCGTCTGCCAATTCCGCCACATCCGCACGTCTGGCAAAACCCCATTTTCGCAACACGCCGAACAGAAGTCAACTCTTCCCGAACCCAAACAGCCGCCGCCTCGGTTTCGCCGGTGCCGGCACTTCCCCCTTGGCATCCCTCACCTGCTGCAAAAGCTCCACCACCAGCTTCTCCAGTTCGTCCCGAACCTGCCGGTACCCCCCGTCGCTCCGCCCATACGGATCGGCCACCGTCCACCGCCGCTCCTTCTCCTTTAACCCCTTCGGCAACAGAATCCCGCTCATGTTGATCACCAGATCGAACTCCGTATTCCGAAACACTTCCACGCCCTTCGGATACTGATCGTCAATCGCCATCTCCCGCTCCAGCATCACCTTCCGCGTCTGCGCCGGGACCGACCCCAACGGCATCATCCCCGCGCTCTGCGCCTCCACAACATCCCCGCCCAAGTGCTTGGCAAACCCCTCGGCCATCTGACTGCGGCACGCATTCCCAACACACACAAACAAAATCCGAAGCCTTTTCACCCGGCCACCTTCCGAAGGAAATAGGCATGAACTCGATCATCCGCGCTCAACTCCGGATGAAAGGTCGCCACCAAATGACGCCCCTCTTCCACCAGCACCGGATCGCCATCGTAACTCGCCAAAACCCGGACCCCCGGACCAGCGCTGTAAATGATCGGCGCGCGAATGAACACCGCTTCCAAGGCACCAAAACCCTCGCCGTCAATCTGCGCCACGCGGGAATCCAATTGCCGTCCATACCCGTTCCGCCGCACCGCAATGTCAACCAGGCCAAGCGACGCCTGCTCCGGATTCTCCACCTTTGCGGCCATCAGAATCGCGCCGGCGCAAGTCCCGAAAATCGGCTTCGATACTCCAAACTCGCGCAACGGCTCGAACATCGCTTCTCGGTCTAACAATTTCAACATCGTCGTGCTTTCGCCGCCCGGGATCACCAGCCCGTCAACAGCCGCCAGCTCGGCCGCCGTTCGCACTTCGGAAACCCGCGCGCCCACCCTCTCCAGCGAGCGCGCATGTTTCTCGTAATCACCCTGCAGGGCCAATATGCCAATGTGCGCCATACCGCGTTACCAGCCGCGATTGGCCATCAGTTCTTCGGCCGGCAGTGATGAGG
>CAMDKT010000408.1 GCA_945900935.1 Candidatus Sulfopaludibacter sp. SbA3
GTCGTCCAAACCACGTGCAAGTGGATCTCGTATACGGTGTGCGCGCCGCGTCGATACTCTTTCATCCCCCAAGTTTATTCTGCGGCGCTCCTAGCTGAAGCCGTCGCCTAAAGGCGAGGGTTTGAACCATCCCAGGTGGAGACAATCAACATTCGATGCTGGCTAAATCATACTCAAATCCGCTAACCACTGGGGACGCGGCCATTGCAATGGGTGCTTAGCCGATTCGGGGAACGCACCGGCTCGCTAACGCTCGCGGCTCGGTAACTCTTTCGGAATCGGCGTAATCGTTTCCGAGTCAATTTTTCACGCCCGAACGTCCGCCGTACCCGGCACCACGCGAGTCAAATCGCCGGACACTACCGATGCACACCACATTGTCTCGATATGCTCGACCACAAGTTCCGTGCCGCGCGCGTGGCTGACGAATGGCCTCGTCCGCGGATCGTACATCGCGTCCGTAAGATCCCGCGCCAGCACGACCTCGAAGCCGAGCCGCGTCATCTGCCGTGCGCCGAATCCTCGATTCAGAATGCAGATGTTTGTGTGAACCCCCATGAGTACAATCTTGTCGATGCCCTCCTGCTTGCAGAAGTTGTAGATCTCCTGGCCGTTCTCGCTCACGCCGTCAAAGCCTACAATGTCGATCGCCGGATGCTCGCGGGTCCAGGGATAGGGCGGACCGGTGAATTTTTTCACGATCGGATCGTCGCATCCGCCGGCGGAGTCGTCAATCGGAAAGCCGCTTTCCTCCGCCGGAACGCGCGGACAACGATTGAGAATCGGGAACGGCGCCGCCGCGGCCGGCGCATTTCTCATCCGCTCCCGCCACGGGGTCCCGTCATAGAATTTCATCGTGTCGCTGGGAGCATGGATGATCATCACACCCAGGCTTCGGGCAGCGCTGACAACCTGATTCATGCGCGGCGCCATCATCGCCACTCGCTGCGCCGACAGCCCGCAGGTGTGCGCATCCCACATATCGCAGATGATGATGGCGGTCCGGGCCACCGGCCATTGCAGAGTTTGCTCTGTAGGCCCGGCCCCTTTCTTTCGCCGGCGCGCCGCCAGACGCAAGGCACCGGGCACTTTGGGGCGGTTGGGAAGCGCATCGTGTTGCGGCGCGGCCGTCAGCAGCATCGCCGCGGGTATCGCCCCCAAAAAAGTCCTTCGGTCTACGATTCTCATTGCCGGTAGCCTCCCGCCTTCTTCAACAACACTTCCGATTTCAGCATAATCTCTTTGGCTAATTCATAAGGGTCGGCATTCTGGAATTTCGGCAGGAAAAGCTCCACCGAGATCGGTCCTGAATAGCCTCTCTGTACCAGCTTGCGCAGAATTTTTGCCAACGGCGCAACGCCATCGCCGGGAATCACGCGGGACTGCAGATCAAGCAATTCGCGGGGCATATCCGGCGTATCGTTCAGATGGGCATGAATAATCTCGCCCGGCCGGATCAGGTCCATGTCCTCCAGCTTGCTGGGCCCGGACCAAAAGTGATAGCAATCAAACACGATGCCGAAATTGGGGTGCGCCGCCGCGCGATGCAACCGGAGTGCGGTCGGCAGTGATGCCATGAAAGTGGAAGTGCGCACGAACTCGGCGGCCGCTTTAATACCGAACTGCCCCGCCGCCTCTGCCACGAGTCGAATGTTTTCCGGACTTCGAACGTAATCGCCGGGTGTGAATGCAGCGGCGGTGGAGCACGGCGAATAGACCAACGGCGCGCCGAGCGAGGCAAACTGCTCACAGCGCATTTTGAACAATTCGAGGTTTTGCGCGAATTTCGGATTCGGCTCCCAAAGTCCTGTGGTGCCGATGGCCGCGGAAACAACCGTCAAGCCATTGTCGGTCAATACTCGTTTTGCGCTGGCCAGCGAATCGGTTTTCAGAAATTCGTCAAGCAGTCCGGAGGATGGCTCGACATCCTTTATCCCCGCCTTGGCCCAGCCTTCCAGGGACTTGCGGAAACCCGCCCCGGCGGACGTGAAGTGGTGCATGCTCAGAGTCATTTTTCGCGTGGCCGCCGCGGCGCGTTCGGCGGCCAACGCCATCGGTGTCAGGAGAACGGTTCTGCGTGGCAGCATGAGAAATACGATACCGCTTTCCGGGAACGCGCGCACAACGGATCGATTCCGCCGCGAGCCGGGAATCCCCTGAACCGGGTTGCCCCGGCTCAGGGGTGTTACTTACTGAACGTCGACGCTGACCGCCGTCGACGCTCCCATCCGGTTCGTCAGCACCGCCGAAACGGACTTAAGCGTCTGTACAAGGGTGCCCACGTTCACCACATCGCCCGCCAATGTTAGCGGAATGGTGGCCGTGAACTGGCTCCCAAACGCGGCCGACGCCGTGCTCTGGTACCAGGCATTGAAGCTCGGCTCAGCCGGCAGCGTGAGCCTGGATGTCCCCACGCTCTCGCCCGATGTGGCCGTGAAGGTCAGATCAATTTGTGTGATCTGACGCGAAGTCGCATAACCAGTCACTAGCAGGCTGAAGCCGGTCGCCGTCTTGCCTGTCACTTGCAGACTCAACAGCCGGGGCGCGGCGGGGCCCACCGTCAACGTCAATCCCGGAGGATCCGTTGGCGTCAACGCAATCCCGCCGTCGGTCTGAAAACTTGGCGTCATCACAATGGACCCGGTGACCGTTCCTGTCTGCAGCCTCACCACGTTCTGGTTCGTCGCAAACACCGCGTCCCGCTGTCCGGCCGGGATCGAGAAGGCGATCGTCCGGCCGCCTACCGCAAACTGCACCGCCGGGTCATTGGCGAATACGTCCGAATTGAACGCCATCGTTAACGTTCCCCGCAACAGCAGCGGATACGGCTGCGCCAGCGCCAGTCCAACGCTGAGTTGGGTTCCCGGCTGCTGTGCCCCGGTCGCTCCGCTGAAACTGTACAGCGGAATCGCCGGCGGCTGGTTGGCCAGTCCGGTCAACGTAAACGACAGGCTGTCGA
Source organism: Candidatus Sulfopaludibacter sp. SbA3 (assembly GCA_945900935.1). Taxonomy (GTDB): domain Bacteria; phylum Acidobacteriota; class Terriglobia; order Bryobacterales; family Bryobacteraceae. The sequence goes on from CAMDKT010000408.1 coordinate 2,960, forward strand.
CGCGCAACGTCCCCGTCAGGCTTCCCGTAGCCGTAGGCGCAAACAGGAGTTCAAAGGCGAATGACGCCCCGGGTGCCAACGAGGCCGGTAACGTCGGCACGTTGGTCGCCACGAAGGTCGTCCCCGTTGCCAGCACGCCCACGCTGTTCACGCCCGTCGGGCTCGTCCCCGTATTGGTAATCACGAACCGGACGGCGGTCGTCTGGCCAGCCGCTACCGGCGGAAAGATGACACTGCCGCCGTTGACAACCGTTGTCGTCACCGGTCCGGCTACATACGAGTAAGTCAGGTTGGATCCCAGCCCGTTGGAAATCACGTCAAAGGAGTCGTCCCCAATCCGCAAACGTCCCGTGAACCGCCCGGGCGCGGTGGGAGTAAAGGTTACTTGCACGGTCGCCGAACTCCCCGGCGTCAATGTCGCCGGAAGAAACGGCGCGTCGGTTACGGTGAAGCCTGCGCCTTGCACGCCGATCACGACAATCCGCCCATCGGCGTTACCGGAGTTCTTGATGCGCACAGTTACAACGCTCTTTTCGCCGACGGCCACATCCGGAACCGCCACGGTCGCTCCTTTGGCGAGCGCCGCGGACGTCGCTTCCCGGACTAACTCATAGCTATAAACCGCGCCCGTGCTGGAGCCGGTCAAGTTAAAAGTCACCGCGCGGTCGATGAACTCAATTCGCACTCCGCCCGTGCTCGGTTCGATCGCCGTTGGCGCGTAGCGGACCAGGAACCGGACCTCGCGATTGGGGTCGATCACGGTCGGCGGATTCGGCAGCGAAGCCAATGAATACGCCGCTCCGGTGGCAGAAATCACGCCCACCGAGCCGGGACCGCTTCCGCGATTCCCGATGACGACGGCCGCGGTGGCCGTCTCATTGACGCCCGTCGCCGGGAACGCAATCGTCCCGTCCGGCTGAATCGGCGTCGCATTCGAAGAAGGCGGCGGCAGATAAGTGAAGGTGTAATCGGGCGCGACACCATTCAAATTCAACCCGGCCGACCCGGTCACAACACGCCCGCCTGGCGGCGTCGGCGGCGTGTCCGTATAGAAGAAGCGGATAGCGCCCACAGCCCTGACGCCGCTCGCCGGGTTGAACCGGACGTTCACCGAAAAGGCTTCAGTCGGCAAATAGGTCACTTCCGGCGCCGGAACGCCGGTCACCGTGAAATCGGTCGACCCGGTCACTTCGACGCGGGTAATGTTGATGGTTCCCGTGCCGCGGTTGGTGACGCTCACGGTCGCCTCCAAAGCCTTCCCGATGGCGTCGGCAGTGAACTGCACTGTCCCGTTGTCGGCTAGCGTCTGCGCCGTTCCGGAAACCTGCGCGCGGAACGATAATGGCTGCGTCTGGCCGGGCAGCAGCGCCGCGGTCAGCAATAAGAGCGGAGAGAAAATCGATAGGCGTTTCATGATTACTGTTCCCTCCCGGCCGGCACAAAGTAGACCCGCGGCGAGCCGCTCAAATCCAGCACATACAGAGGTTCAGTCTCCGATCCGTTGTTCAACAGCGCCAAAGTTTCTCCTAGTCCCGTCATCCGTGTCGGCGTAAAGTCCAGTTCCACCGAGCCCAAACGTTCCATCGTCGCGACGTCGAAGGCATCGACGGTCCGCGTTTCCGCGCTCGCCACCAGCAGGCGGCGGCGCGACATCTGCAAGCCGACAGGCGCGCCTACATCGGCGAACTTGCCGGACTCGGCGGCTCCAGCGTAATCCCGGATCCGGCTGACCTGTCCCGCTCCCCTGTCGGCGACGAACAAGTCGCTTCCCGCGACTAACATCGCGGAGGGATCCTGTAACTCGGCGATCCGCCTGTTCCCGCCGCGCGCGGCCAGATACAATCCGCCCTTCGCCAGCAGTAACAGATTCTCGCCGTCGAGCAATACGTTCCGGACAGATCCGTCTAAGTCAGAGATATCCAAGTTAGTAACCTGATCGGCGCCGGCATCCAGGCCGCGCCAGAGCATGACTTTCCGCGAGGCGGTGAACACAACCGCCAGATCGCGGCCGGACCAGGCAAAGAGAACCTCTCCCGGCTCCTGGGCGAGCATGACGCGTACCGGCGACGCGGTGTCAAAACCGCGGATGACTTCGATCATTCCAAAACGGGCCGCGGCGGCCATCGTTCCGTCGCCTGACGCGAGCGCCGCGTCAGTTTCCTTCAATAACGCCGAGCCCAAATGGGCCGAACCCGGCGTTCCGCGCATCGGGCGCAATTCGCGCGACGCGGAGTCAAACACGTAACCGGGCGTCGGTCCGCCGACTTGTCCCCAGGCTGCCGCTGTGAGCAGCGCCGCGATGGTCAATTTCGTCTTCATCGAGGACCTCCCACTGTGATGGGGCCGGCCCCAATGCTTACCGGTATCTTGGCCGCTGTGGCCGCGGCAGTATCTTTGCGGCCCGAAGCGGCGACGCCGCCCGCAATGGCCGCCACCGCGCCAACCGCGATGATGGTCCACATCTTTTTCTGGCTCGACGTCATCTTGGTGCCTTTTCCGCCGCCCGGTCCGTAACCGTTCATCTGATCGACAACCCCGTCGGCGATCGCCGCGCCGAGGGTTGCGCGCACTAGAATCTTGAACTTGCCCTCCATGTCGTTGGGAATAAATCCGCTCGTCTGCGCCTTACCGGCGGCGTCGGACCTCACCGTGTGCGTCCGCATCCCGCCAAAGAAGGAGCCGCTGGGCCCGTCGGCCGGGGCCTGAAAAATTACTTCGGCGCCCACCACTGGAGCGCCGGCGGCGTCAAGGACGGTTACCCCCGGCTGCGCCGCGACGCGCATACCGATATTGTTCACCGCACCCTGCCCGGCGGTTGGCTTTATGGTGATTACAGTTGGCGGCGGCGCCGCCTGTTGGGC
>CAMDKT010000409.1 GCA_945900935.1 Candidatus Sulfopaludibacter sp. SbA3
GCGAGCGGACATGAGCATCATCAGGGCGGTGTGAAATGACGCCGATATTTTTGCTGGCGGCGGGGTTGACGCTGGCGGATTTGGAAGGACGTTTGTTGCTGCAAAGCCCGGAGTACCGGCAGGCGGAGGCGTCCGTGGTGATGGCGGAAGGGCGGCAATTGCAGGCCGGGCTGTATCCGAATCCTACGGTTGGGGCGACGGGGGAGCATGTTTCGCGGGCGACTCGGGGCGGGAGTGTGGGCGGGTTTGTGGAGCAGCGGATTGTGATGGGGGGGAAGATTGGGATTGAGCGCGGGTTGGCGGGGCAGGAGTTGGAATTGGCGCGGGCGATGCGGGAGGGTTGGCGTTTGCGTTTGCGGGGGCGGCTGATGGCGTTGTACTACGAGACGCTGGCGGCGGGGGAGCGAACGGGGGCACGGGCGAAATTGGCGGCAAATGCGGCGGAATTAGCGAAGATTGCTCGGGAACTTCGGAATTTGGGGCGGTTGGACGAGCCGGATATTCGGGCGGCGGATGTGGAGGCGCAGAGGGCGGAGTTGCGGTTGGAACAGGGGCGGCAGATGGAGGGGCGGGCGTGGGCGGAGTTGGCGGCGTTGCTGAATGTGGATGCGCTGACGCCTCGGGAGTTGGATGGAATGGCGGATGATCTGCCGTTGTTGGAGCGGGAGGTGTTGTGGGGGCGAATTCGGGCGCAGAGTCCGGAAATGACGATGGCGGTGACGGAGGGTGCGCGGGCGGCGTTCGAATTGCGGCGGGCAAAGGCGGCGAGGGTGCCGGATTTACAGCTACGCGGCGGGTTGCGGCGGAATGGGGAGTATGGGGATGTGCCTGGCGGGAGGCCGGTGGGGATGGAGGGAATTTTCGACGTGGGAATCGAGATTCCGTTGTTTAACCGGCAGCAGGGGAACTTGCGGGCGGCGCGGGCGGGAGTGGAGCGATCCCGTTTGGAGGGCGAGCGGACGGAGAGGGCGCAGCGGATGCGATTTGCCGGGGTGTGGCAGCGGTATGAGGCGGCGCGGGCGACGGTGGTGCGATACCGGGAGGAGATGCTGCCCGGTGCGCGGCAGGCGCTTGCAATCTATCAGCGCAACTTTCGAGCGATGCAGGGAGAGTATCCGCGCGTGTTGATGGCGCAGCGGACTTACTTTGAGTTACAGGATGAGTATTTCGACGCATTGCGGGATGGATGGCGGGCGGTGGCGGAGTTAGAGAGTTTGTTGCTGCTGAGTGAGTAAGTGATGGATGGTTTTGAGGCGATCGGCTTCGTGGATCGGTTTAGGCTTCGGCGGTGCGTTGGCGGGCGCGTGCGGAGGAAAGGAGAATGAACGCGCGGAGAATTTGCAACGTCGCTCTCTTTCCCAATTACACGCATGCCCGCTATAATCCGAGTGTGGCTCTACGAACTCTCTTTCTCTTCCTCGCGCTCTTGGCCGCTTGCGCCAAAGCGCCGCAAAACCAGGATGCCGTCAAACAGGCGATCATCGATCATCTGGGCAAGCGGAGCGACATGCTGGTGAAGTCGATGAAAATCGACGTTGTCTCCGTAAGTTTTCGAGACAAAGAGGCGGACGCCACTGTGACCGTTTCCCCGAAGGAAGGGGGCGCGGGAATCCAGATGAATTATTCGCTGCTGATGGAAGGCGGGAAGTGGACGGTGAAGCCGGCGGCGGCGAATCCGCATGGCAACACGGCGATGCCGACGGGGGAGATGCCGGCGGGCCATCCGCCAGTGGCGCCGAAGTCGCATCCTTAGATTGTTATGAATACTTCTCGTTCGGAAGCATTGTTGGCCCGCGCCCAGGAACTGGTGCCGGGCGGAGTGAACTCGCCAGTGAGGGCGTTTCGCAGCGTTGGCGGGACGCCGCGATTCATGGCTCGCGCGAATGGCGCGCGGCTGTGGGACGCCGATGGGAATGAGTACATCGACTTTATAGGTTCGTGGGGGCCGATGTTACTCGGCCACCGTCATCCGGAGATACTGGCGGCGATTGAAGACGCGCTGACGATCGGCACAAGTTTCGGGGCGCCGACAGAGCGGGAGATAGAGCTGGCCGAAGAGATCCGCGACGCGGTGCCGTCGATGGAAATGATTCGCCTGGTGAATTCGGGGACTGAGGCGACGATGTCGGCGCTTCGGGTGGCGCGTGGGTTTACGGGGCGCGACCTGACGATCAAGTTTGAAGGCTGTTACCACGGGCATGTGGACTCGCTGCTGGTAAAGGCGGGGAGCGGGATGGCGACGTTGGGCATTGTGGATACGGCGGGAGTGCCGAAGGCGTTTGCGGATACGACGGTTGCATTGCCTTATAACAGCGTGGAGGCGTTGGAACGGGCGTTTGCGGCGTACGGTTCAGAAATTGCCGCCGTGATTTTGGAGCCTGTGGTGGGCAATATGGGGTGTGTGTTGCCGTCGTCCGCGTTTTTAGAGGCGCTGGTTTCGTTGACGCGGAAACATGGAGCGTTGTTCATATTTGATGAGGTGATGACGGGGTTCCGGGTGGCGCGGGGCGGGGCGCAGGCGATGTTCGGGATCACGCCGGATCTGTCGACGTTTGGGAAAATCATTGGCGGCGGGCTGCCGATCGGGGCTTACGGCGGGCGGAAAGAGATCATGCGGAAAGTGGCTCCGGTGGGGAATGTGTATCAGGCGGGGACGTTGTCGGGCAATCCGCTGGCGGTGAGCGCGGGGTTGGCGATGTTGCGGCACATACGGTTGAATCCGGGGTTATATGAGGGGCTGGAGACGAAAGCCGCGGCGCTTTGCGAAGGGCTGCCGGCGGGGTTGACCGTGAATCGCGTGGGATCGATGTTCACGCTGTTTTTCACTGAAACGCCCGTGACGGATTATGAGACAGCGAAGACGTCGGACACGGCGCGTTTCGGCCGATTTTTCCATCATTTGCTGGAGCGGGGCGTGTATTTTCCGCCATCGCAGTTTGAAGCGGCGTTCGTTTCGACGGCTCACACGGCTGGCGATATTGCGCATACGCGCCAGGCGATTGCCGAGTTTTTCTGATATGTGCTGACAGGCGAGGAAAAGTGATGAAAACTAAGTGCGCGTCTCCCGCGCTACATAACGCGATGTGGCCTGGATTGGTGGGCAAAGGCCCCGATTCGGAGCCTCCGATTTCGCTGGAAACGATGCTGGACCTGACTTGCGGCGCCGCTGTGGATGGCGTGAAGTTTGACGGCGTCGACCTGTTTCTGGCGTCGCCGCATACGGACATTGACTCCACCGATGACGACCTGAAGAAGCTTGCCGATGACATTGGCGGGCGTGGGCTGGTTGTCGGTTCGATGGTGGCTCCGGTGTGGGGGCCGACGGGCGGCGGATCGGCGATGGGGGACGACGTGGAGCAGGAGAAGTTCCTGACACAAGTTCGCAAGGCTTGCCGGATCGGCAGGAAGCTGAAGGATCTGGGCGTTCGGAAGTATGGCGTTGTGCGAATTGATTCAGCGACCGGGACGCATGACTGGCTGGCCGATCCGGAAGCGGGGACGCGGCGGATTGCGGATACGTTTGGAAAGGCTTGCGATATCGCTGAGGAGTTTGGCGAACGGCTGGCGGCCGAGGGGGAGATCTGCTGGGCGGGGATGCATAGCTGGCGGCAGAATGTGAAGCTGCTGGAGATGGTGGGAAGGCCGAAAACACTGGGATTCCAGGCCGATATGGCGCACACCATGCTGTTCACGATGGGCTACAACGCGCCGGAGGACCGGCTGCTGCCGGAGGGCTCCGAGGACGGCGCCGCGTTGGCTGAGGCGTATCGGACGATGGCGCGGGCGCTGCGGCCGTGGATGATCGATTTCCACGTCGCGCAGAACGATGGGACGGTGAAGGGGGGCGGGTCGCACGATAAGACCGGGCGGCACTGTCAGCCCTTTGATCCGAACGGGAAATTGGACATCGTTCGCGACGCCGGGGCCTGGTTGCGCGATGACGATGGGAACTTGACGCGCGCGGTACAACACATCTGTTGGGACGGGTGCATGTTCTCGAACGCCGTCATGCTGAATCAACAGACATGGAACGAAGTGTTACAGGCGATGATATCTGTTCGCGACGCGCATGGTTGGGACTAAGCTATGAAACAGCTTCGGGTTGGGTTGATTGGTTATGGCTTTATGGGGCGCACCCATTCAAATGCGTTCCGCACGGTGAATAACTTTTTCGATGTGCCGTTTCAGCCGGTCTTGCAGACAATCTGCGCTCGGAACGGGGAGCGGGCGAGGGCGTTCGCGGATCAGTGGGGCTATGCCTCGGCGGAGACGGACTGGCGGAAAGTAGTGGAATCGCCGGATATCGATTTGATCGATATTGCGAGTCCGAATGATACGCACGCTGAGATCGCGATTGCCGCGGCGAAGGCCGGTAAAATGGTGATGTGCGAGAAGCCATTGGGGCGGAATGGGGCGGAGTCCGAAGCTATCGTTGACGCGGTGGAAAAGGCCGGCGTGGCGAACATGGTTTGGTATAACTACCGTCGTGTGCCGGCAGTTACTTTGGCGAAGCAGTTGATTGACGAGGGCCGGCTGGGGCGGATCTTCCATTACCGCGCGAAATTTTTGCAGGATTGGACGATTTCCAGTGACCTGCCACAGGGCGGGGAAGGGCTGTGGCGGCTGGACGTGAAGGTGGCCGGGAGCGGCGTGACGGGAGATCTGCTGGCGCATTGCATTGATACGGCAATGTGGCTGAATGGCGGGATTGATGAGGTTTCGGCGGTTACGGAGACCTTCATTAAGGAGCGCAAGCATACGCTGACTGGCGAAGTGACGCCGGTGGGGATTGACGATGCCAGCCTGTTTCTGGCGCGGTTCAATAACGGGTCACTGGCGACATTTGAAGCGACGCGGTACGCGCGCGGGCATAAGGCGCTTTATACTTTGGAAATCAACGGTGAAAATGCGTCCATTATGTGGGACCTTCATGACTTACACCGGTTGCAGTATTTCGATCATAAAGACGAAGGTAAGTTGCGCGGCTGGAAGAGCATTCATATTACTGATCGCGAGCATCCGTACATGGCTAACTGGTGGGTCCCCGGTTTGCAGATTGGATACGAGCACACGTTCATCCATCAAATAGCGGATTTCCTCACGGCTGTTGGGGGCGGGACGAGCGCCGCGCCGACGTTCCGTGAGGGGTTGGCGACGGATGATGTGACGGACGCGGTGTTGCAGTCGGCGGCGTCGCGGAGTTGGACGAAAGTCAAAACGCGTTAAGGGCGGTCGAGCGGTCGGTATTCGACTTTTCGGATACTGCCGGCGGTATTGTAACTAGCGAAGCCGAGCGGCGCGGATAAGTTCATCTCGCCGCGGCGGAGCGAGATTTCGCGGCCGGCGATAGGCGCGTTGATGATTTGTTTATCGTCGATCCAGGCTTTGATATGGGTGTTCGTAACCTGCAATCGGAAGGCGTACCAGCGGGCGGTTTCGAATGTGAAATAGGTGCGCGTTTCGTTGTCGGAGGCGTCCCAGCCGTCGATGCTGGAGAGGCCGACGATGTCGCCGCCCCAGCCCCCGGTGACCAAAGTGCAGTGGGACTCGCCGACGGGGAAGGTGAGGCTGGCGAAGAAGTCGCCGCCTTTGATGCGCGTGGCTTCGAATCGGATTTCGTAGTCGGTTTTTGGGAATGGACCGAGGCGGGTGACGCCGGTCATGGGCGCGCCGGGATCGAGGGTGATGACGCCGTTTTCCACGCGCGACTTGCCGTGGCCGGTGAATTTGGTTTCCTGCCAGCCGGTGACGGGTTGCCAGTTCCGCGGGGCGGCGAACCAATTGAACACACGATCCTGCGTTTGGCGGCGGAAGCG
>CAMDKT010000410.1 GCA_945900935.1 Candidatus Sulfopaludibacter sp. SbA3
AGGGGCGGAGCCCCTGCGATGACCGGGTTCGTAGCTGCGGGAGAGGGAGGACGGGTGACTTTCCTCGCTTGATCACCATTTAAAGCGCAAGGCGGTTTGCATGGTTCGCGGGCCGCCGATTGTTGAGGAAATCACGCCCGCCGTTCCCGGACCGTTCGCCGCGAAGGTTGACGCGGGATTGTTGAAAACAGGCGAGTTAAACGCGTTATACATCTCCCATCGAAATTCTACCCGGTAGCGATCGCCGGCGGCGAAGGTCTTGCCGAACATGAAGTCGTACTGGATCTGGTTCGGACCGCGCAGGATGTTTCGCCCGGTATTGCCCCACTGGTCGAGCGAATCGGTGAACGGCGAGGGGTCGAAGTAACCGCTCAAGCGGTCCTGCACTTTCCCGGATTTCACGGCGTCTTGCACGGTTTTACCGGGAGCCATGGTCAAGCGTACACGACTGGGTTGCGCGAAGGTCGCGTTGCGGGTGGGATTTCCGATCAACGAGAATGGCGCGCCGGATTGCAGCGTGGCGAGGCCGCTGATATTCCAACCTCCGAGGAGAGGCTTGGCAAAGGAGGGAGAGGGGAGAACGACGACGTAGGCGGCGGTGAAGCGGTGGGAGCGATCAAAGTCGGAAGGAGCGCGATTGGCGGCGATATTGAAGGCATCGTGCTCGACGATGGCCCCGTCGCTGGAGACCGTGTCGATGGACTTGGCGAAAGTGTAGGCAAAATTTCCGGTCACCAGTTTACCGATGCGGCGGCGCAGATTCGCCTGCAGGCCATGGTAGGACGATTTGCCCCAGTTGCCGCGCTGACGGAACCCTCCGGCCTGGTTCAGGCCGAGGAATTCGGGCTTCACAAAAAAGGCGGGCGCGATGGCGGCGCCGGCCTCGTTCGTCAATGAATCGAACCCGTTCACCGGCGTCAGGCGAGGATCCCGCGGCTGTGTCAGATTCAGGCGGGCCAGGAGTCCGGTACCCTTGGACCCGACATAGCGAACGTCGATCAGATTGCCCTGGTCGAATTCGTATTGCAGGTTCAGCGTCCATTGCTGGACATAGGGCGTGGTGAGCAGCGGATCGACGAAGGTGTTGTTCTTCGGGCTGAACGGCGAAGCCGCGGGGAAGGCGGAGCCGTCGAAACGACGCCACGAAGGCGTTCCAGCCGCGTTGCGGGCGACAGTCACGTTGAACGGGATCTGGAACGGATTCACGTTTAGGCGGGGATAGGGGTCGGCCATTTCCGCGGGCGCGGGCACGTTCTGATAGATGAAGAACGGCGCGGAGAGTTGCAGATCGGTCTTAATGGCGCCGGAGATTCGTTCAAAAAACATACCGTAACCGGAGCGCAAGACGAGCTTCGGCGAGAGCTGCCAGGCAAGGCCAATTCGGGGCGCGATGTTGTTGTAGTCGGGCTTGATGGTGGACCGCCAAGGCGCCTTGAACACCTGGTCCAGATTGAAACCGGTACCCGGCTCGACCGAGATACCGATTTGCAACGGATTGAAGTTGGGCTGAAAGAAGGGGCTGCGTTCGTCGACATAGAAGCCGGGCTTCAGGCCCAGTGCCCTGGCGGTTTCCGTTGTGTAGTAGTTCCCCATCCGGCCCTGAACGTCCGTTGGATTATTGAAGAGGTCGTAGCGCAGGCCGGCATTGAAAGTCAGACCTTTACGAATGCGCCAATCGTCTTGCAGGAACAAGCTGATATCGGTCATTCGGAAGTGGCGGCGGGTGTCGCCCTGGTCCAGATCGCTGCCACCACCGGCGGCGCCGTGGCCGGTGAAGAAGAGAACCCAGTTGTCATAATCGAGGTCACCGTTCGTGCGGGCCATGTATTCGCCCTTGAGTTCCGGCCGGCGGAATTCACCGCCGAAGTGTAGGGTGTGCCGGCCCGTCGTGTAGCTTAGCGTCTCGGCCGCGTTAATCACGCGTTGGCGGTCGAAGAAGTCCCAAGCGTTACCGATGCCCGAAGTCGACCGTTGCGTCACAATATCGACCGTCGGCATCAATGACGCCAGACCGCCGACAGCTCCTTCCAACGGGTTGTAGATGCCCAGTGTCGAATTCGCAATATCGCGATGCTTTGAGATTCGCGTGTTGTACAGTTCAAAGAATCCGCCGCGGAATTCGCTTACCAGCCGGCCGCCAAATGTTCGCGTCCAGTTGAGCGAAGCCGCCCAGGACGGCGTCTGTCCCTGTGTCGGCGAGGGCGCTGAATTGGCCCATCCGAACGCTTCCTCCACATACGACGAGGCCTTGGTGTAGTTCAGGCGCAAACGGCTCGCGGTGTTCAAATAATGGTCGATTGTCCCCGTCCCGGACCAAGTTTGAAATAGCGTCGGGAAGGATTGCTGCAGGAGCCGCTCGGCGCCAAAGCTCACCGATCCCGGAAGAACCGGCATTGACGAGTTCGCCGACGGCAGCAAAAACGCGCCGTTTCGCTTCACATTGAGAATATTAATTGCCACCGGATGGATGTCTTGCGGAGTAAGGAGGCGCAAGGTTGGCGTGGCGGTATCGGAAAAAAACTTCCGTTCCAATCCTGGAACCTGCTCGGCCGGAAACGCGCGAATGCTTTGGAGGAACCGGGCCGGGAAGCCGAGCGACTGGTTCCCGCTTTGGAGCCAATTATTGGCCACGGCGGCGATCGTCTCACGGGTTCGGATTTCTCCCAAACCCTCCGGGATGCCGGTGGCGGCAATCGCGCGGGAGGCATAGCCGGAGCGGAACTCCACCCTTTGCACCGAGCCGAAGTAGAACGTCCTGTCCTTGCGGATTTTCCCGCCAAAGGTAACGCCCGATTCGTTGCGGCGAAATTTGGGCCGGCCGCGACCGGCGCGGTTAAGGAAGAACTCGTTTGCGTTAAATTTTTCGTTCTGCAGAAAGTGATACGCGGAGCCATGAAAATCGTTGCTGCCGCCGCGGGTGATTATCTGAATATTACCGCCGCCGTTGCGGCCGGTCATGGCGGAATAGAGAGCGGTCTGCATTTCGACAACTTCGAGGGAATCGAGGGGAATCTGGATATTGCTGCCTAGGCCGCCGCCACTGTTCATCATGTTTGTGGCGTCGATGCCGTTGAGGGAGAGGGAGTTGTTCGACGGGCGGGCGCCGTTAACCGAGGGGTTCAATGACTGCGTCGCGTCATCGGCCTGCGCGCCGGGAGCGGTGGCGACGTTCATGCCTTTGCCTGTGCGGTCGGGGAGCGGGGCGCTGACGCCTGCCTCGGCGACCAGCAAGTGGGTGATGTTGCGGGAGGCTGTGGGCAGCGCCTGAATCTGCGCGGCGCTGAGGGCCACCGATTGAGTGGCGTGGGCCGCTTGCAGCATTTCGGCGGAATCCGACACCTGCACGTGCTGCACGACCGAACGGGCGCTCAGCACGAGCCGGGCGGCACCTGACCCGCGCGTGTCGACGCGAGCAGGATCAAAGCCAGGAAAGGTTGCTTCCACTTTGCCATCCAGGCAAGAGGCGAGTACGAGAGTTGCCTCACCTAGCGTGTTGGTTACCGATTGGGAAGTGACGCCGCGGGCGGCCTTCCAAATCACGCGAGCGCCGCCGATTCTGCCGCCACTCGCATCTTCCACAATTACGGTCAGATCACAGGAACTCTGTGTCCAAGCCGTTACACTAGTCAATAGACAAAATAACCAAAGTCGCATAGTTCAACGCTAAGCTATGCATGTGAAAGCCTGACCAACTTGGAGTGACGATCTGGCGACACGTCAAAATCAGACGTTCAGATCCAACCGGCCGGTGCTATCGCCGAATGACTCAGTCTGTACGCCGGCGCGGTCCAGCATGTTAACGAAGAGATTCGCGGCTGGCGTCATCGGCTTCGCGGCGACGTGCCGTCCGCCACGCTGCCCGCCGGCGTGACCGGCGACCAACAATGGCAGATTGTGATTCGAATGCTGATTTCCATCGCTCAACGCGGCGCCGTAGAGGATGGTGGAGTGATCGAGGAGCGTGCCGTCGCCGTCCGGCGTGGCCTTTAACCGTTCGATGAAATAGGCGAACAGCTCCACGTGGAAGGCGTTGATCTTCGTAACCTTTTCAATGAAATCGGGGTGGTTGCGGTGGTGGGTCAACGGGTGATGCGGGTCGGGCACGCCGATTTCCGGATAGGTCCGCACGCTGCCTTCGCGGCCCAGCATCATCGTCGAAACGCGCGAAATATCAGACTGGAACGCCACCACTTGCAAGTCGAACATCAGCTTCACGTATTCGGTGTAGGAAAACGGAATGCCCGAGGGCTTTTCGCCGAGCGGAATTTCAGGATCACTCTCCGCCTTCTCAATCCGAGCTTCCACTTCGCGGATCGACGTCAGGTATTCGTCCATTTTCCGCTTGTCCTGCGCGCCCAGGCTTCCCACCAGCGCCTTCGTATTTTCGCGCGTCAGGTCCAGAATGCTTTTTTTGTACAAGGCGCGGCGGGCGCGGGTGGCGGCGTCGAGACTCGGATCAACGGTGCCGAAAAGGCGCTCAAAAACCGAGCGCGGATTCACTTCGACAGCCAGCGGCGTGTCGGCGTCCTTCCACGACAAACTGTTGGTGTACGCGCAACTGGAACCGGTGTCGCAGTTGCCGATCATGCGGGCATCTTCGCAACCCAACTGGAGCGACGGCACGCGGGTATCGGCGGCGAACTGTTTGGCCGCGATCTGGTCGAATGTCACGCCAGCGCGAACATCGGCGCCGGCCGTATACTTCGGCTGCGCGCAAGAGAGAAAGCTGCCGGACGCTTTCGCGTGGCCGCCGCCTTTGGCTTTCACGGCGGCGTGGTTGGACAGCCCGGAGACGACGACGATATCTTCCCGGAATTTTTCCAGCGGCTGAAGAATTCGCGTGAAGGCGAAGTCCGAGCCGGTCTTCTCCAGCAGCCAGTCCTTCATCACGATGCCATTGGGCACGTACACGACGCCGACGTGGAGCGCCTGCTTCGAGTTCTTCGCGGCGGCCAGCGCGGGCCGCATGGAGTCGAGTAAGGGCAGGGCGATCGCCGCGCCCACGCCGCGCAGTAACATACGCCGGTTGATGTGTTTGCCGTCTAAAAATGTCATTCTGATTTCGCTCCGATGGCGGGTGCCGCCGCCCGCCGCTGTTGAAACGGCAGACTTTCCACAATATTTAGGACGAGCGCCGACAGCTTGTAGTTACTCGCGGGCAATTTGGAGGCGATGGCGTTGACGACCATTCGGTCCGGCCGCTCCAAACCCCGGCCCAGCGCGTACGTTAATAGTTTATCCGTTAATCCGCGAACGTAAGCATCCCGGCTGTCGCGAAGGCTGGCCTTCAGTTCAACCGGTCCCGAGAATGTTTTCCCGTTCGGCAGCGTACCGGTCGCGTCCACCGGAAATTTGCCGTCCATCGTTCGCCAACCGCCGACGGCGTCAAAGTTTTCGAGTCCAAAGCCGAGCGGGTCCATTCGCGAATGGCAGGACGCGCAAGCCGGGTTCTTGCGGTGTTCTTCCATTTGCTGACGGAGTGAGGCGGACAAGCCGACCTTGGTGTCGTCGAGCGACGGGACCGCTGCCGGCGGCGGGGGCGGCGGCGCGTTCAGCAAATTTTCCAGTATCCATTTCCCGCGCAGGACGGGTGAAGTTCGCGTGGAGTAGGAGGAAATGGTGAGCACGCTGGCATGGGCCAACACGCCGCCGCCGCGCGGATTCCGGCTCATATCAACGCGCCGGAAAGCGGGGCCTTCGATTCCGGCAACGCCGTAGAATCTGGCCAGCCGTTCATTCATGTAGGTATAGTTCGCGTCGAGAACGTTCAGCACGCTGCCGTCTTCGCGAACCATTTCTTCGAAGAACA
>CAMDKT010000411.1 GCA_945900935.1 Candidatus Sulfopaludibacter sp. SbA3
AGGCGAGTAAATGACGGTTCTAGATGAAAACGAAATCTTGCGAAAAAGTCGCGTACGTGGCAATGCTGGTGTGGCGTGGGAAGGCGGGATGGGAACCCTGATCCCGATCTAGCGCCCCAATCCGCTATACTCCCAAATGGCGGACAGAAACAGACCGGTCCCGCCCAGGAGTAGTCATGAATCGGTTCCTATCCCTCGCCGCCAGCGCCCTGTTGCTCGCCGCTACCGCCCTCGCCGGCCCAATCGACGGCAAGTGGGTTTCTGAACGCAAAATGGAGCGCGACGGCCAGTCGATGACCATCGTCCAAACCTTTGAACTTAAAGCCGAAGGCGATAAGCTCACCGGCAAGTTCTCCATGAAGTTCGGCGACATGGAACCGCCGCCCGGCGAAATCAAAGACGGCAAAATCGACGGCAATAAATTCTCGTTCACCACGACGATGTCCACGCCCAATGGCGACATGAAGTTAAGCTATAGCGGCACGGTTGAAGGCGGCGTCCTCAAAGGAAACGCGGAGCGCGAAGGCGGCCAGGCTCGCCCGTTTGAGGCCAGGAAGCAATAAGCGATGCGAATCCTTCTTCTTCTCGCCCTGCTGACATCAACGGCCTTCGCCGGTTGGAAGCCCCTGTTCAACGGCAAAGACATGACCGGCTGGAAGCAGGTCGGCTGGCCCGGTTTCACCGCCGAAAACGGAACGCTGAAAACCGGCGGCGGCATGGGTCTGCTCTATTTTGAGCCCGCCGCCTTTGGCGACACGACGATTCGCATCGTCTTCAAAACTTCCGGTGAACGCGGCAATTCCGGCGTTGTGATCCGAATGCCCGATCCGCCGAAAGATGCCTGGTACGGCGTCCACAATGGCTACGAAGTCCAGATCGAAGGCGGCGGCGACGACTGGCATTGCACCGGTGCCATTTATTCCATCAGCAAAGTGACCGCACGCAATCAAAAGCCCGCGGGCGAATGGAACACGATGGAGATCGAACTGAAAGGCGACGTCACCAAAGTGAAGCTGAACGGCAAGCTGGTCAACGAGTACAAGGAAGGCCAAGCCGTGCCCGAGCGAAAGCAGTGGTACGAACCGGTCCGCGGGCCTCGCGCCAATAAGGGGTATATCGGGATCCAGAACCACGACGCGAATTCGATCGTCTACTTCAAGGAAATCAGCGTTAAGGAGTAGGGCGGTTACGAACGCCTCGACACGCGACACCAGGGCATCTACACGCCCTTAGTGGCCGCCATCAATTCACCGACTTTGCGAGCGATCATCTCTTCTAACTCTTCCGCGTATGGAGCGGGTAGGCCATATTCGTCCATATCATCCACTCCCTCGTATCCGCCTTCCCGTAACACGCGGAGTGATGGAATATAGGAGAGCAGTTCGTTGTTGTAGCCCGCCACCCAAGTATTGTCGTTGCCATATTCCTGCTTAAAACGAAGGCAGTAATCAACTACCGATTCGCCGGTTAGAGCGATGAAATTCAGGCTGGCGCCGAAGCGCCACACATGTATGGGGTAGGGATGTGATTCTGGCAGTTTGCCGTCGCGAATCAGCTTTTGCAGAAGGTATTCGACCTGCCGTTTCTTACCCCCTGAGGCTTGCCTAACGCGTGCTTCGAGGGCCTCTCGTGCCGGCGGCTTTCGAAACGGTACTTCGATCACCGCGTACGCCGTTCGCAGGGGGCCAACCACCGATTGCATCGGGGCCCGCAGCACCGCTTCCACGGCGCGGGCAAGAATGGTTCCGTACATGGCGGCGAGTTCGATGGCTTCGGCGGAGTCGCTATTCATCAGACGTGGCAGAGGATTGGCGTCACCGCCACACCCCTGCATGAAAAGCGCGGTCACGCCGGGGTACTTCGCTTCCAGGGCGTGCTGGGCATAGCCGGCGTAGTCGCCGTTGATTTGATAGCCGGAGAGCGCGGTGGTGTGGCAGGAGTAGCCGAAGAGTATTGCGCGGAGTTTTCCGCCTGGCGCCCGGATCGCAAGTACGGGGACATCGGGATCGACAGGCCCGAAGAGGCTGCGTCCGCCGGGCCGGGCGCGACGGCGGTTCACCGCGATCCCAGCTAAGCCTTGCTCGAAAGATAATTCGGCTGGCGCGATATTAGCGATAGCGTCGCCAATGGCTTGCACCATGCGATCCTGCAGCCATCGTGTATAGCGGTCGACGACGGCCCTTTGATCTGGAGTCAGATTGTAGTAAAGATGCAGGACCTGACCGGTGACAGGGGCGCTGTGATTGTGGGAGTAGTTCAGTACCAAGCGCTCGCGCGGCACCCCGAATTGTTTATTGGCACGGGTTACGACGTCATCGATCATCGCGACGTCAAGCCCCTGCAGGTCACTCGTAAGGAGCACGGAAGTTTGACCGTTTTCCCGGAACGCGGCCGCCTTGACGTAGATGTCCTGGATTACGCCTTGCGAGGGGCGCGTGCGATTCGCGTAGCCGGAGAGCCAGATGGGCTCGCTCGGAGTGACCTTGACCTTCGCGGCTCCAACGCCCCATTGATATTGGGCGCTGGCGACGCCGATAGAGAACAGAACGAGGATGAGTTTCATGCGATTATTAGAACAGTTTTCAACGCGTGTCTCGCGCTAGAAGGTCAAACGAAGGCCGAACTGAATCACCCGGTTCGCCGTAGCGGTTCCCGTTATCCGGCCCACCTGCGCGGGAGCGGAGATGTTCGCCGCGGGATTGCTGAAATTGGCGTGGTTAGGCAGGTTGAAGAATTCCGAGCGGAACTGCACATTGACCCGCTCCTTGATCAGGAAATTCTTGTAGACGGAAACGTCCACAGTCACCAGTCCCGGTCCGATCATTACGTTCTTCCCGGAGTTGCCGAAAGTGAACGGTGCGGGAACGGCGAAGGCGGCAGGATTGAACCACTGCCTGATGGAGCGGTCAGCGACGCGCCACTCGCCAACCACATTCGGACGGCCGCTCGGCGAGCCCTGAACAACCGCGCTGAAAGTAGGTGAGAACGGAGTGCCTGTTCCCAGCGTGGTGATGCCTCCCACCTGCCATCCGCCAATCAATAGGTTCGACACGCCGCCTGACTTGAGGAACGTCTTCCCTTTCCCGAACGGAAGGTCGTAGAGATAGTTAAAAGTCAGCAGTTGGCGGCGAATACCGGACAGGTTGGCGCGATCCGCCCGGAAGTTACGGATGTCCTGTGGACCGGTGTAGAGATCGTCCCCAATCGCCCGCACGTACTGATACTCGGCCTGGAATAAAAGCCCGCTCGCGTAACGCTTCATAGCGCCGACCTGCAGCGAGTTGGAGGATTGAGAACCACCCGAATCGTAGTAAAGGCTATTCGCGAAAGGTTGCAGTGGCCGGCGGCTCTGGATGGGACCGGGGCCGAACTCCCTGGGTTGATTGGCATCATAGGCGCGCCAGGTGTGCTTGAAACTCTGGCCCAGGTAGGTCACGCGCAAGCCCAGCGAACTGGTAATCTGGCGTTCCAGCGTAAGGTTGTATTGCCCCACGTAGTTCATCTTGATGTTGGGGTCGAAGGCCACGAACGCCGGATTCGCCGGTGCGCTTCCGGCGGCCGGGAACGGATTGTTCAGCGTGAGTGTTGGAATCCGTCCTGCGGGAGCCTCCACCCGCTCCGTGAGTACGAACGGCGGATTCTTGGGAAATGACAGGAATTGGTCGCCAAAAGTAGTGCCGTAGTAAATGCCGAACCCGCCGCGTAGCACCGTGGAGTTAGTGACGCGATAGGCGAATCCGAAACGGGGCGCCCAGTTGTTGTGATCGCCGGCCACGAGCTTACTCGGAAAGCCCGCCTTGTCGTGGGTTACCACAGGCAGGGCGGCTAACAGAGCGGGACGGGCAGCGGGCGAAATGCCGCCGCTGAAGTTCGGAACCACGATCCGGTTGTTCGCCAAATCGAAGTTGGCGTAGTTACCGTCGCGATCCTCATACTGAGTTTGAACCTCGTAACGCACGCCGGCGTTGATGGTGAGCCGAGGGGTGACGCGCCAGTCATCCTGAAAGTAGCCGGCATAGACGGAAGCCCCGGGCTGCGTCGATCCACCAAACGCCGTCGAGCGCTGGGCGACCGTGGTGTAGCCAAGCAGGAAGTCCGCCAGGCTCTCGCCCGAATAGGTGCCGGGGAAATCGAAATAACCGCGGGGAAAGGGGCGAATGGCCATCTTGTCATAGCTCTTGTTGAAGTTCAAATCGCCGCCGAATTTGAAGACGTGCCGCCCCCGGACCCATGTTGTGTTATTCAGCCAGTTGTGGCTGTATTGTTTGAATGAGCCGCCGCTGGTTGTCCCCTGATTCTCGGTGAGTTGCGTATAACCAATCAGGTTGATCGTAGGTACGCCCCCCGCCCCTGGCGTGGCCGGGAACAGGCCGGGAATCAGCCCGCTCAAATCCAGGTCGGGATTACCCGTGTTGCGGAAGTTGTTGTTGTAGATCGAGCCGAACTTGAAGTCGTTGGTCAGGCTGGGTGAAATGCTGTGGTTCCAGCCAAAGGCCGCGTTGCGGTCCAAAAATCCGAAGTAGCCATTGTTGAAAGTCGCGGCGGCCGGGCCCGCCTGAAAGAACGGGCCGTTGGTGAACGATAGAAACCGGACGAAGAGGCGGTCCCGGGAGCCGATCGAGTGGTCGAGGCGGATTGACCAGTTGTTGAGTTGCGGCCGGTTGCTCAGATTTGTGACGTAATTATTGCCCGTGCCCGCCGCGCCTGATCCCGGTTGATTCGGCAGCGGATAGTAGGCCACCAGCGCCTGCGCCGCGGCGTTCAACCGCGCTGCGGGAATCTGGTTGCCGGGGAAGGGTTGGCCCGTAAACGGATCGGTAATCGTGCGTAGTCCAGCGAAGTTTCCACTTCGCTGCGCCGCGGTCGGGACCGCCAGCGTGTTCGTGCGCGGCGAGCGCTCGCGCAGGGCCTCCCACGCGCCAAAGAAGAACGTTTTGTTGCGGCCATTGTAGAGCTTTGGGATCAACACCGGTCCGCCGATCGAGCCGCCGAACTCGTTGCGGTTATACGGCGGTACGGTGGGCGAAAAGAAGTTCCGCGCGGCAAACGCCTTGTTGCGGTTGTACGAGAACAGGCTGCCATGGAATTCGTTTGTGCCCGACTTGGTCACCACGCGGATTTGCGCGCCACCGCGGCCGAACTCCGCCGGCGCATTCACGTTGATTACTTCAAACTCCGCAACCATGTCGAGCGAAGGATAGGCCCCTTCGCCGCGCGCTGAGATGCTGTCGTTATTCGATGTCCCGTCGATGGTGAAGTTGTTATTGGAGTTGCCGGGTCCACCGCCGATTCGCGGGCTTGTGCCCGCATTCTGGACGCCCGGAGCTAGCGAGAGTACGTTGAACAGGCTGCGTCCGTTCAGCGGCACGCCCAGGATCTGGCGAGATTCCACCACCGCGCCCACCGATGAGGATTCGGACTGGATGACCAGTGCAAGGCCCTGCACATCGATCACGGACATAACCGTTCCCAGCTTCAACTGAAAATCGGTGCGGGCGTTTTGGCCCACCCGCAACCGCAGATCGGTTTTCTTTTCCAGACCGAAGCCTTCCTTCGCTGCTTCGACGGTATAGCTGCCTAGCGGAAGGTTGGGGAGCACAAAATACCCTTCCTCGTTCGTTACGGTTTCGGAGAGACTCCCGGTTCCATCATTACGCGCGTTCACCTTCACCAACGGGAGCGCCGCGCCGCTAGCGGGAGTTTCCTAGGCCAGCGCTTCCAATTCCGTGCAAAGTACTGATAGAGAGGGAGTTAACGCGTCTCGCAGTGTATATACGGAAATACTGATTTGCAAAGTGTAGCTGCGT
>CAMDKT010000412.1 GCA_945900935.1 Candidatus Sulfopaludibacter sp. SbA3
CGAAGCCAGCGCGATTCGCGCGCGGCGAGGAGTTTGCGCTGGACGCGCACGAACTCTTCCAGCAGTTCACCGGTATTGGCGGGAGAAAACAGGAAGCCGCCGTTGCGGGCGATGATGGACAGGGAGCAGGGTCCGGGGTAAGCCACGCCGAATTCGGGACTTTCGGCGGCGTCGAAGGCCACATTCGCGAAGCCCGCATTTTCTAAATGGCTCCGGAGATGTGCATTGCAAGCGTGGTGCCGGGGCCGCCGTGGAACACGATATCGTCGCGCACGGTGAATCTGGCGTCCGGGTCACGGCCAATGACGAACGGCTTGCAGTCCAAAGTGACCAGGCGCGGATCGGCGACGCCATCGAATCGTTCGATCGTTTCGTCATCGAGGCCGGAGCACGCCGGAAGGCTTGAGGAGGGCGCGAAGGGTCGCGAAGGCACGGTCCACGGGCGGAGCGACGTGTTCAAGCACTTCGCTGCAAATGACAAAGTCGAATAGCCCGAGGCGGGCTAGGATCGGACTGCGCGATATCGAAGCGGGGCTCCCGATGGAAGTAAATAGAGTCCGCCTTCCCGCTCGGATAACTTGACGGCCGAAGGGTTCCTGGCACCGCAGATGTTACACCGGAAGACGGGCATCATCGTTTATGCGGATTGGGTTTACGCCGATTGGCTTCCTGGCGCTCGAAGACGGGCGCGAGGCGGCGCTCAATCCACTCGAAGGCGGCGGGGAGTCCGTCGCGCTGATAGATGCGGCCGATCTCGGCTTCGGTTTCGCTGGGGTCGGAGTAAACGGAGAGGAATTGATTCGACGTCATTCGGTCTGCCTTCTGGCCGTCGACGACGCAGTCCTCGCGGAGGATTTTCAGGCGGGCGTGGAGGGAAAGAACGGCGTCGCCGATCCAGGCTTCTTTCAGAACTTGCGCGCGATCGGCGTGGCGGGTCATGGTGTCCGCGCAGTCAGGCGGGAGACTAAGTTTCCGGTGAGAATCACAACGATGCAGCCGGCGACGTTGTACCAGAGGAATGAAGCAGCGCCGGTGAAGTGGAGCGCGAAAATGGCGGCCTCGCCGGCGAGGACGCCGATGAAGGCGCCGTTGGCCCCGACCTTGGGGAAGTAGATGGCGAGGGCGAAAACGCCGAGGATGCCGCCGTAGAAGAAAGACCCGAGTAAGTTGACGGCTTCGACAAGCGAGCCGAGGTTTTTGGCGAATTGAGCGGTAACTACGGCATAGACGCCCCAGAACGCGGTGAAGGCGCGGGAGACCCATAAGTAGTGGCCGTCTTCGGCTACGGGGCGAAGGAGGCGTTTGTAGATATCGATGACGGAAACGGTGGCGAGGGAATTGACTTCGCCGGAGATAACTGACATAGCCGCGCCGAGGATGGCCGCGATAACCAGGCCGACGATGCCGGGGGGAAGATAGTTAGTAACAAAGTGGAGGAAGATGTAATTGGTATCATTGCCTCCGGTGATTTTGGCGGCCTGCTTGCGAGTGTCGTCGATATCGCGTTGCGCGGATTTGAATTCTTCGCGGGTTGGCTCGCCGTGGACCATTTTGGCGGCGGATTCGTGGCGCTGGCGGAAGGCTTTGTCGAACTTCTGTTGAAGGGCCGGGTAGGCGGGATCGGCTTTCAATTTGGCCATGTCGCCGGGGTGGAAGAGGAGGGGCGGCTGAATGAATGTGAAGAAGGCGAAGACGACGGTACCGGTTAGCAGAATGAGGAACTGCATGGGAATTTTGGCGACGGCGTTAAAGAGGAGGCTGAGGCGGCTTTGGGTGATGGAGCTGCCGGTGAGGTAGCGCTGGACCTGGCTTTGATCGCAGCCGAAGTAAGAAAGCGCGAGGAACATGCCGCCGAAGAGGCCGCTCCAAATGTTATAGCGGTCGGTCCAGGAAAAGTCAGTGGTGACGGGATTGAGTTTACCGGCGGCGCCGGCGACGGTGAGAGCGCCGGTAAGTCCGATGCCTTCTGGGAGTAAGTTGATGGCCATGATGAGAGCGGTTCCGAGACCGGCCATCATGATGAGCATTTGTTGGAAGTCAGTCCAGGTGATGGCTTTGACTCCGCCCAGGACGGTGTAAGTGATGACGATCACTCCCATGACTAATGTCGTGATCTGATCGGGCCATCCGAGTAACACGGTAAGAACGATGGCGGGAGCGGCGAGGGCGAGGCCGACGGCGAGGCCGCGTTGAATGAGAAAGATGATACTGACGAGCGTGCGGGTTTTGGCGTCGAAGCGCTTTTCGAGATACTCGTAAGCGGTATAGACATTGGCGCGATGGAAGATGGGGACGGCGGTGAGGCAGACGACGATCATGGCCAGGGGGAGACCGAAGTAGAACTGCACGAAGCGCATGCCGTCGACATAGCCCTGGCCGGTGGTGGAGATGAAGGTAATGGCCGAGGCCTGTGTGGCCATGATGGAGAGGGCCATGGCGTACCAGGGCATGGTCTTGCCGGCGCGGAGATAGGTGTCAGTGGTGGCTGCGCCGCGTGCGCGCCAGAGGCCGTAACTGATGATGGCGGTGAGGGTGAGAAGCATCACCGCCCAATCGAGCGGCCTCAAGACGACCAGGCCTTTCCGAAGAACCAGAATGCGGTGATGAGGGTGACGAGATAGAGGATCACGAGGATGTAGATGCGGCGCCAGGAGCCGAGGAAGGGCGGCGGTTCGTCGATCACTTGTTTCATTGCGGGTTCCCCGCGCTTAAGAAATTGGCGAAGATGCGATAGGCGCCGGGGACGCCGGCGGGGAGTTGGCGGAACCAGCTTAAGGGCGTGAAGATGTAGACGCCTTTGCCGTATTTGGTGAAGAGCGTGCCGCCTTTTAGAGAAGCCTCGCCGGGATCGTGCATTTGGAAGAGTGTTTCATATTTAGGGTCCCAGGCGCTGGCGAAATAGAGGCCGCGCTCCTGGACCCAGCCTTCGAAATCGCGGTTGGTAA
The DNA here is from genome assembly GCA_945900935.1 of Candidatus Sulfopaludibacter sp. SbA3. Lineage (GTDB taxonomy): Bacteria > Acidobacteriota > Terriglobia > Bryobacterales > Bryobacteraceae. Next base: position 2,946 of record CAMDKT010000412.1, read on the forward strand.
TTTTGTTGGGTTTGGTTAGGAGGCGGTGTGTGGCGTTGAACTCGACGGGGGATTCCTCGACGGTGACACGGCCGCTGCTGAGCGTGATGGGGTAGGGGCCGAGATTGTCGAGCAGCTTGGGATCGCCGCCGAAGAAGCCGCCTTCCATGACGTTGTATTGGACGATGAGGGTGCCGCCGTTGTGGGCGTATTCGTGGAGCCGGCGGGCGTTGGCTCTGACGTCGGGGCGGGTGTTGAAGGCGCGGACGCCGGTGACGATGGCCTGGAATTTCGAAAGATCGTCCTGGGCGAGGGCTTCTTTGGTGAGGAGGGTGACGGTGCAGCCGAGTTGTTCGAGGGCGCGGGGGACTTCGTCGCCGGAGCCCATGATGTAGCCGATGTTTTTTGCTGTGGTTTCAACGTTGGCGCGGATGAGTTTGGCTTCGGCGGGGGTGAAGGCGGATTGGGGCGGAATGTGGGGGTATTCGACGGTGGTCATGGAGAGGCCGTAGGTTTTGTTGTTGACGGTGACTTCGGCTCTGATTGTGGCGGTTTGCTCGTTCGCCGGCGGGGTGACTTCAAATTTAAGGGTGTCGTTGCCTTGGAATTCGCGGGAGGCGGGGTTAACGGACCAGCCTGTTGGAAGGATGAGTTTTGCATGGCCTTTTATGTTGGGGGCCATGGGGGTGATTTGGACGGCGATTTCGCGGGGATTTTTGTCGGGAAAGAGGCTGGCTTTTTCGGCGATCCGGATGACGGCGGGAGGGACGGCGAGGAGGGGGCGGATGAGTTCGCCGTAGGAGCGATCGACGTAGCGGTGGTGGATGGGGCGGGTGATTTGGAGTGGTTCGCCGTTGATGGTGAGGTTGAATTGCGCGGAGAGCGCGGCTGGGCCGTCGGGGTTTTCGAGCGCGCGGCGGCTGGGGATGGTGTACATGGTTTCGCTCTTTGGCTGGGCGAGCCAGTAGGGCTGGGTGGGATCGATGGGCATGTTGACGCTCATTATTTCGCTAACGGTTTGGCCGGGAGGGAGGGGCTTGTTGACGCCGTTGACGGATTGCAGTGAGATGTTGAGTGAACTACGATTGACGGCGGAGAGGGCGACGTTGACGGGTGTGCCGATGACGGCGTGGTAATTGGCGGCGGAGACGTCGAGGAACAGGCCGGCGGCTTGGAGGATGGCTTCGTTTATTTCGGCTCGTTTTTCGAGTGCGTAGGGGCTATCGAGTTTGGCGAGTTCGCGGCGGGCTTCGAGGAGAATGGGAACGATTTTTTCGGGGGCGCGGTCGTCGAGTTGTTGTTCGGCTTGTTTGAATAATGCGGCCACTTTGGCGGAGTTTGGGACTCGTGTCCAGGAGGTGTCTATGCCTTCCATGAGATCTTTGTCGGCCGGGGCTCCGGCGACGACCTGGAAGAATTCGCGCATTTGGCCTGGCTCCTGACGCCAGCCCATCGCTTGGGAGCGGTGTTGACTGCGGCTGATGCCGGCGATCTCGCCGAAACTCTGGCCGAGCACGGGGTCATATATGCCGACGTTGAGGGTGAGTTTATTGGGAATGGCTTCGGCTTCCTTGGCCATGGAGGGGGTGAAGGCCGGGATGTTAAGGAGGAGGCGCTTGGTTTGCCAAGGCTTTCCCTGTGCCGGGAATTTTTCGGGATCGGCGGCGGCGATGAAGGCCTCTTTAGCGAGGATTGCGGAGGCTTGATGCTGGCCGTGGCCGTCGCGGGGGGTGCCTGAGAAGCGGAGGACGATGATGTCGGGCTGGAATTTGCGGATGTGATAAACGACGTCGCCGAGGATTTTTTCGCGGCCCCATTTGGTGAGGGTTTCTTCCGCGGTTTTGGAGAATCCGAAGTCGATGGCGCGGGTGAAGTACTGTTCGGCGCCATCGATGCGGCGAGCGGCGAGGAGTTCCTGGGTACGGATGAGGCCCATCCATTCGCCCTGTTCGCTGCCGATGAGATTTTGGCCGCCTTCGCCGCGCGTGAGGGACAGGTAGGCGGTGCGGTATTGCCAGCCGCGGGCGGAGAAGGCGAGGAAGGCGGTGTTTTCGTCGTCGGGGTGGGCGGCGATGTGGAGGACTTTGCCGAGGCGGCTGAGTTTTTCGATTTGGAGCCGGAGGGGGGCGGCGCCGGAGAGTGTGGGTTGGGCTTGGAGGGTTGTTAGGAGCAGGGCGAGGAGGAGGGGGCGCATGTTCTTTTAGTTTAGATGCGTCAATGGTGGAACAGCTTCCGGAAGTTTTGCGCGTCTGATCCACGAGCGATTATCATGGATCGAGAAACAAATTCCACACGCCCATTCCTCAACTTGCCGGCGACTACGAGTTCGACGTTTTCTTTAGCTATAAGCGGCACGCCCTATCGATTGACTGGACTCGGCGAGTATCGACGCTCTTCAAGTTTTATCTGAGCCACGAACTGAACGTCCCCGAAGCCCGGGTGTTTGTGGATGAGGAAAGCATCGAGCTTGGCGAGCCGTGGCCAGAGGCACTGCAACGGGCGTTGCGCCGCTCCAAGTGCTTGGTTTGCATTTGGTCGCCGCTGTACTTTCAATCTGACTGGTGCTGTTCGGAGTGGCGCAGTTTTCAAGCCCGTGAAAAGATGCTGGCAGAAGGCGAGTCCGCTCGATTGATCGCGCCATTGAAGTTTCACGATGGGGAGCATTTCCCACAGGAGGCGCAGTCAATGCAGTGGACGGACGTTTCCAAGTACAACAGTACGCTGCCTGCGTTTTGGAGTAGCGCGAGAGCTCTGGAGCTTGAGGATATATTGAAATCCTTTTCCGCGGAGGTAGCGCAAATGGTTCGGAACGCTCCGGCCTTTAGAGACAATTGGCCTGTCGTATCCGGGCATGGACTCGATC
>CAMDKT010000413.1 GCA_945900935.1 Candidatus Sulfopaludibacter sp. SbA3
TCGCGCTGACGGCAGTCTTTGGCAAGCCGGGGCGCAGACCGGGCAATTGCAACTCACCGAGTTCTCCGATCCCCAGGCACTGCAAAAGGCGGGACACAACTATTTCCGGTGGTCCGGCCCTGCCGATCAGATCCGCGCCGGTGCCGCCACTCGTGTTCTTCAGGGAACGCTCGAAGGGGCAAACACGGGTCCGGCGGAAGGTGCCGTTCGGATGGTCAACGTCCTCCGTCAATTCGAGTCACTGCAAAAGGCGCTCCAGTTAGGCAGTGAAATGAATCGCCGGTTGGTCGAGGAGGTCGCTAAGGTATGAACGCACAAGGAGATCAATCATGATTCGAGCCCTCTACAGCGCCGGCAGCGGCATGTCGGCCCAGCAGATCAACGTCGACAACATCGCGCACAATCTCGCCAACGCCAACACAGTTGGGTTCAAGACCCGCCGCGCCCAGTTCCAGGATCTGCTCTACCAGAACTTGATCCAGCCCGGCGCCGCGGCCGGCACGCAGACTGTCGTCCCGAGCGGATTGCAGATCGGCCTCGGCGCCCGCGCTTCTTCCAACGAGATCATCTTCACCCAAGGCAGTTTTCTGCAGACCAACAACCCGCTCGATCTTGTCATCGAAGGCCGGGGCTTTTTCCAGGTTCGCCGCCCGACGGGTGAGATCGGCTATACACGTTCCGGCCAGTTTCAACTGAACCGGGACGGCGTCCTCGTCACCGGCGACGGGGATCCGCTGGAGCCGCAAATCACGATCCCCGCTGAAGCACAGGCTGTCACCATTGCGCCGGACGGCACCGTGAGCTTTTCCCAGGCCGGTCAGGCCGCCACTCAGTTGGCGGGCCAACTGCAATTGGCGACATTTGTAAACCCGGCCGGGATGAACATGATCGGACGCAACCTATACTTGCCGACCGACGCCTCCGGCGAGCCGACGCTCGGGAATCCCGGCGGCCAGGAAGGGACTGGAAGCCTGATGCAGGGATACGTCGAACAGTCCAACGTCAGCGTTGTGGAAGAGTTCATCAACCTGATCATGAGCCAGCGGGCCTATGAAGCTAACTCGAAAGTTGTGCGAGCCGCCGATGAGATGTATCAACAAGTCAACAACATTACCCGCTAGAGCGAGTCTCGACAATTCGCCGGGCATCACCGAACCAAGGGCCGGGAGGCCGGTGCCCCTTGATTGCGTCGCTGGAGCCTCACGGAAGGTCGAGAACTACTCTAGAACGCGCGCCGCCGGGCGTGCCGCCGCACTATTCCTGTTCCATTCGTGGGTGATCGCGCCAGCCGCGGACGTCTGCGTTCTCGTGGATGGGCCGCGGATCCGGGCGGCTGAGTTGGCGACGGTTGCGCCGGCCTTCAGCGCGCTTCCGCCGGAGAAGGACCTCGGGCCGGCACCCGCGGGCACGATGGTCCGCGTATTTCATAAGCCGCAACTGGCGGCTCTGCTTTCGTTGGAGGGGAGCGAACTTCCTGAACGCCTTTGCGTTCAGCGGAAACGGGATGTCATTCCGCCCGAAGTTTGGCAAACCGCTGTCAACAACGCGATGACGGGCATCTGCGCCTCTGTACCTTGGAAGGCCAAGGTCTTGGAGTCGCCGCGGCACCGCTTCCCCAGCGGCGAGATTTCCTTTACCCGCGCCGGGCTGGCCGCCAGCCGCGGATCGGTTCATTTGTGGCGGGGCGCGTTATTGCTTCCGGACAAAAGTTCAGTACCGGTATGGGTGAGCGCCGAGATTCAAACGCGACGTCGTGTCATGATCGTGCAGCGACCCGTGCCGGCAGGAGGCCAGTTAACGTCGGAGGACTTTCGGGAAGATGAGATTTGGGTCTCGGGAGTTTGTACCGGGGAGGGCGAATCGCCGCGAATCGATGGGATGGTGGCGCGACACGCCTTGGCGTCCGGCGCAGTCGTTGCCAACAGCGATTTGCGGCGCGCTCCTGCCATACACCGGGGGCAGTCCGTTGAGTTGGAGGCGGCATCCGGTCCGGCTCGACTGCGTGTGTCGGCCGTCGCCGAACACGACGCCGAGGTGGGCGAGAAAGTGCAGTTGAAGAGCAGTTGGAATGGGACGAAGCTGGTGGGCCGGGTCACCGGCATACAGAAGGCAAAGGTGGAATGATGGCGTCGCAATGTTGGATTGTCTGTGTTCTTCTGATCGCCAATGGCGCTGACGCCGCGATCTGGCCCAAGGGAAAGCCGGAGCCATGCACGGCTGAGTCCCAAGAGGCGAAGAACTGCTCGGCGCTTGACCGTTATCTGCTCACCGTCGCCGCCGATGCGCCGCGATTCGTGGCTGGGGGCAGCCCCGGATCACTCTATGCGCCAGGCGGACGGATGACCGATTTGGGACGTGATTTTCGAGCCTTGTTTGCCGGCGATATGGTGACGGTCATTGTAAGTGACCGGGCAACCGCCGTCGCCAGCGGGACGACGAACTCAACACGGGCCTCCAATGTCAGCGCCGGTGTCTCCGCCGCGCTCGGCCCAATCAAGACAATTGGACCGTTGGGACAGTTAGCCGGCGCGAAATCGGACTCTTCGGTGAAAGGTTCCGGTGAGACGACGAGGCGCATGACGCTATCGACTACGGTGACTTCGATCGTCGAGAGGGTCCTGCCGAATGGGAACTTGCTGCTGCGAGGGAGTAAGTCGATTGCGGTCAACTCCGAGCGCCAAGTGGTTGAGGTGCGTGGGGTGATTCGGCCTGAGGATCTCTTGGCCGGCAATTCGGTCCCTAGTGACCGCGTGGCGATGCTCGATATCAAAGTAAACGGGAAGGGTGTCGTCGGCGACGCCGTGCGCCGTCCGTTCATCCTTTACCGCATATTGCTGGGCCTGCTGCCCTTTTGAAAGAGAACCCAAATGCGAAGACAGTTGGTTCGCGGATTGTTCCTGCTGATCCTGGCGGCCTCGAATATCTCGGGTGCGATCAGCCGGGTCAAAGACTTGGCGTCGCTTGAAGGAGTACGAGACAACCAGTTAGTGGGCTACGGGTTGATCGTCGGGTTGAACGGGACTGGAGACAAGCGGCAGACGGTCTTTACGGCCCAAAGCCTGGCAAACATGCTGAATCGCATGGGAGTGGCGGTGAACGCAACGACCATGCAGGCCAAGAACGTCGCCGCGGTGATGGTGACCGCGACCCTGCCGCCGTTCGCCCAACCGGGAACCAAGATCGATGCGACGGTGGCGACGATCGGCGACGCATCCAATCTGCAGGGCGGGCAACTTCTGTTGACCAGTTTGCGTGGCGCTGACGGGCAGGTCTATGCTGTGGCACAGGGCGGCGTGATCACGGCCGGATTTATCGCCGGCCGAGCGGGAAACTCGCAGACCGTGAATCACCCGACGGCGGGGCGCGTACCGAGCGGTGGCATTGTCGAGCAGGCGGCGCCCTCGGTGATCACCGAGGGAAGGCTGCGGTGGCAGTTGCAGCGGGCGGATTTCACGACGTCGATGCGCTTGGCGGCGGCCATCAACTCAAAGTTCGCTGCCGGCCGGCCGGCGGTGGCTCGCGCGGCGAATGCAGGGTTGGTCGAAGTGGAGACACCACCGGAGTGGAAAGCGCGCCCGGTGGAGTTTATCGCGGCGATTGAGGCTCTAACCCTCGACTCCGACCGAAAGCAGCGACTCGTCATCAACGAGCGGACGGGGACAATCGTGATGGGGAAAGATGTGCGAATTTCGCCGGTGTCCATATTACACGGGAGTCTGTCGGTGGAGGTGCAGACGCAGTTGGACGTGTCGCAGCCCGAGCCACTCTCCGGAGGCAAGACAACTGTTACGCCGTTGGTGGGTGTCGGATCAAAGGAAGACGTGGCAAAGCTGGTGCAGTTGAAGGACGGCGCGACAGTAGATGAATTGGTACGAGGTCTGCAGAAGATTGGCGCGACGCCGCGGGAAGTGATCGCCATTCTGCAAAGCCTGCAGAGCGCCGGGGCGCTAGACGCAGAAATTCAGATTATTTAGGTGGGAGGATTGAATGGAGCTCGGGACGCTATTGAAAGCCGGTCCGCGCACGGACATCGGCGAGGTTGGTAAGGTTAAGGACACGAAATCAGCGGCGAGAGAGTTTGAGGCGATGCTGATCGGACAGCTCATGCAATCGGCATTTTCGGCCGAGCAGATCGGTATCGGCGGCGAAACGGATTCTGGGGGGCAAACGATGCTCGACTTTGGACGGGAACATCTCTCCCGGGTGATCGCGGAGGGAGGAGGTCTCGGCCTCGGGAAATTGATCGAATCCGGACTGGCGAAAGATGGCAAGAAGGCCGTCTCGGCCATGCTCATGCGCTGAGCCGAAGTGGTTCTCCCGATAGAGTTTCGGGTGCCCTATCGTCGATCTGGTTCCACGCTTCGAGCAGTGTAGAGAGGAGCCGCTCGCATTCGGCGAGAGGAGGGTCGGACTGCTCGATGTTGGCGTCGACTAGACGTCGATGAATGTAGACATAAAGCTCCGCAAGACTTGAGGCGACTTCGCCACCGGCCTCTTTATCCAAGCAGATCGTGAGTTCCTGGACAATGGTGCAGGCCTTGGTGATGGCTTTAGATCGTTCGCGGATTTGCCCGTTGGCGACAGAAGTCCTCGCGAGCCGGACCGACTGAATGGCACCACGATAAAGCACTCGGACAAGTTCGAGCGGACTCGCTCCGAGGATATCCCAGTCTTGTTGATTTTTATACGCTTGGATCGACATTCACGCTGCTTTCGTAGTCGTTTAATGAACTCATCGGAGAAACGAGGAGCGGCTTGAGGGAATGATTTGGCAGAGTTAACGAGAACGCAGCTCCTCCGCCAGCCGCAGGGCATATTCCGGGGGCAGTTGTCGAATTACCTCGCGGGTTTGACGGTCTACTATTCGCATCAGAGGACGACGGGTCTCCCGATCCATGACGAACGTGAGTTCGTAGTTTTCACCAAAGAACTCAGTAGCGTTGATCGCCTTGATCGCTTTGACAAGTTCCCTACGCTCGGTTGCCTGCTGCTGCTCCAATTGGTAATCAGGCACCGGTAACGGGAGGGCGACCTTTTCGATTGTTTTGGTATCCATACCGACCACCTTTCTGTATTATTGACTCCAGCATGTCTCATCGGAAAGATCCGATGCCGTATGAGGAAAAAATATACTAAGCCAATGCCTTAGGCGAGATTCAGAACTTTCAGGGTCGTGCCGCGCTCTTTCTCGATTTTTTGCTGTAGGAGCAGAATGCCGTAAATGAGCTGTTCGGGGCGCGGGGGGCAACCGGGGACGTAGACGTCGACGGGTATAACCTGATTGACGGGGACGAGCGCGTAATTGCTGAATACGCCGGTTGACGTCGCGCAGGCACCCATGGAGATGACCCACTTCGGTTCCGGCATCTGCTGGTAAAGCTGGCGGATAACGGGAGCCATCTTATTTGAGACACGGCCGGCGATGATCATGAGATCCGCCTGGCGCGGCGAACCGCGGAAAACCTCGGCGCCGAAACGGGAGATGTCGAAGCGGGATGCGCTCATTGCCATCATTTCGATGGCGCAGCAGGCAAGGCCGAAGGTCATCGGCCAAATCGAGTTCTTTCGGCCCCAGTTTATGGCGCTATCGATAGTCGTGAGCACGATGCTTTCGGAAAGGTCATCGAGTTGGGTGTCGTCGATGCGATCAAATAACTCTTCTGGGGCGACGGGCAGGACGCGCTGTTCCATGGATTTCTCTTCCAGTATGCCACGGGGGACGGAGGAGAGTCGCTGGCAGATTGCGGTTTCCCTGTCACCGGGGTGGTCG
>CAMDKT010000414.1 GCA_945900935.1 Candidatus Sulfopaludibacter sp. SbA3
ATGGGTTCGTCGACAACGTAACTGACAACGTTGGGCATAGGGTCGTTGGTCAACAGGCGCATGTTGACGGACTGGCCCTCCTGCAGGGCCTGCGGCCAGAAGACGCCGGGCACTTCGGGCGTGGGCATGGGTGAGGACTGCATGAAGCCGCGGCTGGCATTGGAATCGACCAGCGTTTTTTCATCGAGGAACGGCGGGCCGATGGTGGGGTGCTGCACCATGTTATAGATTTTGCCCATTTTGTTGCGGTTTGTAACGGTTTCTTCGACTCGAAGAATTGCGCCGGTGAGTTTGGCGCGGCGGCGGACGTCGAGCCCCGCCATGGGGAGGCTGGCCGACATAGTGGTCTCGTCTTTTGTCGAGGCCTCGATTTTCCAGGCGACGCGGGTGGCTTCGCCGTGGAACGGCACGCCGGCGGCGAGTTCGCCGGGCGAGGGCTGGCCCCAGCGATCCAGGCAGAGAAAATGGGCCATCGGGCGGAGTTTCGTGTCCTTATCGCCGGGGCCAAGCCATGCGAGGGGGTTGAGACCGCCGTTGAGTTTGAATGTGACAAGGGAGCCGCCGCCGAGATCGAAAACAGCCTCGGCGGCGGCGCTGCGAATTTCGGTGACGGGGCGCTGCGCGATCAGCAGCGGGGTCAGCGCGGCGGCGACAAGGATCGAGCGCATCGTTACGCCTTCGGGAGCCGCGTGGAATGGCGGGCGACCATCACCCAGCCTTTGCCCTTCTTTACCCACACCTGGAGAATGGCGATGTCGAAACCGAGAGGTTCCACATGCATATTCATGTCGACGAGGGCGGTGTTGCCGTAGACCCGAACCTTGGCGTCACGGTGCGTATAGGTGGGCTTGGTTTTGACTAGCGCGGCGATGCACTCGGCTTTCGTTTCGAATTTGGCGCTGGAGTGGCCGTATTTCAAATCGTCGCCGAGGAGGGCGGTCAGTGTGGCGGCGTCACCGGCTTTGGCGGCGACGTCGAATTTCTGAAGATTGGCCTTAATGGTTTCTTCAATGGTGGCGGCGGGCATCGCAATGGCCGCCGCGAATAGGAGTAGAGCGAGTTTCATCGTCCATTGACAATATCACTCCGGTAGGCTTCTATCAATGCGCTGTTGTCGCTTTCGGCGAATCCGAGGGCTTCGGCGATGGCTAAAATTCGGTCGTGCGCCTGCGTCAGGGGGAGATGGATTTGGGATTTGGCGGCGGCGGTAAGGATGAGTTGAACGTCTTTGTGATGCTGAGCGAGACGAGCTTCGGGCGTGTATTCGCGGTTGATCATTTTGGAGCCTTTCCGCTCCATGATTTTCGACGCGGCGGGGCCGGCTTGCAGGATCTCCAGCGTCTGCTCGAGGGGCAGGCCGGAGCGTTCCGCGAAGGCCAGTCCTTCGGCGAGGGCGGCGCGATTGAGACCGAGGACCAGGTTGAAAACGAGCTTCATTTTCGCGCCGGCGCCGGGCGGGCCGCAGTGGAATACTTTGTCGCTGAGTTTTTTCAGGAACTTTTCGTTGGCTTGAAAGACATCCAGCGAGGCGCCGGCCATGAGTATGGCCTCGCCTGCGCGGAGATGGGCGCTGGAGCCGCCGATGGTGACATCGAGGTAGGCGGAATGGGTGCCGGCGAAACGGGCCATTTGAGCGGGATCGCCGGTGGTGGTGTCGATGATCGTTTTGGACCCGCGGATGGAATCAAGCAAGCGGGCTGTGTGGTTGGAATCGGGCAGGCAGAGGATTAGGATGGTGGCTTTGGCAAGCACCGCTTCGGGAGACGCCTCCAATTCGGGGCGCGCGGGGTCGTACCCGATCCAGCGTTGGCCGGATTGCGTCAGCCGGTCGGCAATCGCGGAGCCCAAAAGGCCGACCCCGAAGAGGCCGGCGATTACTTCTGGTTCTTGAGCCATTCGTCGTAACTATGCTTTCGGGGGCCGGTGTATTGGATGGTGTCAAAGAATGCCGCGTTGCCGTTCATGCGCGGGTCGCCTTCGTCCTTGAGCGTCTTTTCCATACGGTCGCGGAGGGTTCGCATGGTGACGGCGTGGTCGCGGTTGGCGGCGAGGTTTTTGATGCAATCGGGATCTTCGGAGACTTGATAAAGCTCTTCGGCGGGGCGCTTGCCGAAGGAGAGTTTGTAATGTTCGTCGAAGCCGGAGATGAGCAGCGTTTTGGTGGGTGAGTCATCGACATTGCGGTAGCCGGTTTCCGGATTACCGGCGGGCCAGGCGTCGGGTTGGTAGTTGCGGACATAGAGCCATTCCTTCGTGCGAATGGCGCGGACGGGGTACCCGGCATCGTTGGGGCGTCCGAGGTCGTGGCGCTCTTTGGCGACGATCATGGTATCGCGCGAGGCGTCCACAGTGCCGGATTTATTGGATTTCAGCACGTCGAGAAAGCTTTTCCCGGTGATCGTCGGGGCCTTGGGAACACCGGCGACTTCGAGCAGGGTGGGGGCGAAGTCGCGGGTGTTAATGAAGTCGTCGACGCTGCGGCCGGCTGGAATATGTTTGCCCCAGCGGACGGCGAGAGGAATGTGGAAGCCGTGCTCGTAGATCTGGCCTTTGACTCGGGGAAAGGGCATGCCGTGATCGGAGGTGACGAGGATGAAGGTGTTGTCGAGCTCGCCTGTTTGCTCGAGTTTAGCGAGGACGCGGCCGAGATGTTGATCGATCCATTCGACTTCAAAGGCGTAGTCGAGCATGTCGCTTCTAATGATGGCGTTGTCGGGATAATACTTGGGAACAGTGACATCGGCGAGGTTCTTGCCGGCGCGAATGCCGGAGCCGTCTTCGTATTTGCGATGGGGTTCCTGGAAGCCGAGCCAGAAGCAGAAGGGTTGGTCTTTCGGTTTCTGATCCAGGAAAAAGTTGAAGTTGTTGGCGTAGTCGACGGGGCTGATGCCGTTGGCGGGCGGCGCGTTGCGATGCTTCATGAACGCCGGTCCGGCGGGGTTGTGCTTGAAGCCGGTGGATTGGAAATCGCCGGGACCCCAGCCTTTGCCGGTGTGGCCAACGAAGTAGCCCGCCTTCCCGAGCACGTCGGGATAAACGGCGAAATCATTGGGAAAAATGCTCATGTGGTTGACCGCTTCCTTCAATTGCCAGGAGTTGCGGCCGGTGAGAATGGTGGCGCGGCAGGGGCTGCACTTGGGGTTGGATGTGAAGCAGTTGTTGAAGAGGACGCCTTCGCGAGCGACGCGGTCGAAATTGGGAGTCTTGACCCATTTGGCGCCGTAGGCCCCGGCGTGGCCGTGGCCCCAGTCATCGGCGATGAGGAAGAGGATGTTGGGGCGTTTCGTTTGGGCTTGGAGGGGAATGGCGGCGAGGCCGAGTTGGCGGAGGAAATCGCGGCGTTGCATGGAGTTATTAGCGTATCATTTTAGCAACCAGCCATACCAGTCCAATATGGTATGTTATGGATGGTGCCGCTGCCCGATTCACCGCCGCGACTGGATTCGCATTCCACCGAGCCGCTGTATAGGCAGCTCGGGGTGTGGCTGCGGGAACAGATTGCATCAGGGCGAATGCGGCGCGGGGAGCGATTGCCGGCGACACGGGAGTTGGCGGAGCGGTTGCGATTGAATCGCGCGACGATTGCGTCGGCGTATGGGTTGTTGGAAGCCGAGGGGCTGTTGGCGGGGCACGTGGGGAAGGGAAGTTTCGTCGCGGGTTTTCCGGAAGAACGCGCGAATGGCTGGGGAGCGTTGGCGCGGCCGGAAGCGCTGGCGGCGGCGGGCGGTGTGGCGATCCATTTCGATTCGTCGCGCCCGAGCGAGGATTTGTTTCCGCTGGCGGAGTTTCGGGCCTGTTGTGTGGAGATGCTCGCCGGGGACGGCGCGGCGCAGGTTTTGCAACTGGGCGCGCCCCAGGGAATGCCGGCCCTGCGCGAGTATTTGCTCGCCGGAGCGGTGGAACAGGGGGTGGCCGGGTCGCACGACGACGTGTTGGTGACGAGCGGTTGTCAGTAGGCAATGGATCTGATTGAACGGCTGATTACGGCCGACGGCGAGGCGCGGGTTGCCGTGGAAGACCCGGTTTATCCAGGTGTTCGCAACGTGTTTGGCCGCGGCCGGGCGCGGTTGTTGGGCGTACCGACGGCCGAAGACGGCATGGACTTGAATGTGTTGGAAAATATTCTGGACCGGCAGCGGCCGAAGCTGCTGGTGGTGACGCCGTCCTTTCAAAATCCGACCGGCGGGACGCTGTCCGAAGCGGCGCGGCGGAGCCTTGTCGCGATGGCGCAACGGGCTGGCACTCTGATTATCGAGAATGGCATCTATGCCGATCTTCGCTATAGCGGGACGCCATTGCGGCCGGTACGGGCGTTTGGGCGGGAGTCGGTTTTGCAGTTGGGGAGTTTTAGCAAATTGGCGTTTCCGGGATTGCGCGTGGGATGGGTGATTGGACCGCGGCCGGTGATCGCGCGGTTAACGCAGATTCGCCAGTGGTGTGATTTGCACTCCGATCAGTTGTCGCAGGCGGTGTTGTTGCGATTCGCGCAGAGCGGGCGGCTCGAGCGGCACCGGAAGAAAATGTTGAAGCATGGGTCGCGGCGGCTTCGGGCGATGTTAGAAGCTTGCGCGTCGCACTTGCCGCGCGGGAGTCGCTGGACGCGCCCGGAAGGCGGGATGAGTTTGTGGGTCGAACTGGCGGGGGCGGTGGATACTGCGCTGGCGCTGGAAGACGCGCAGCGCTCTGGCGTGAGCTATTTGCCCGGGCGCGCATTCGCCGTGGACCGTCCGGCGGCGAACGCGCTGCGATTGAGCTTTGCCAGCGAGCCTCCGGCACGGATTGAAGAGGGCGTGCGGATCCTCGGTCGAGTGTTCCGCGAGCATGCCGGCCGCCGACTGTCGCCGGTAGCCGAGGCCGAGACGGCGGTTGTTTGAATATTTTGGGAGGGAATCAGATGATATTGAATGAAGAGTTTCGACTGAAGACCGGCTTGGCCGAGATGTTGAAGGGCGGAGTGATCATGGACGTCACCACGCCGGAACAGGCCGTAATCGCCGAGAAAGCGGGGGCATGCGCGGTGATGGCGCTGGAGCGGGTGCCATCCGACATTCGCAGAGATGGCGGCGTGGCGCGCATGTCGCCCGTTAGCATGATTCGCGGCATTATGGCGCAGGTTTCGATTCCGGTGATGGCCAAGGCGCGGATTGGCCACTATATGGAAGCGCGCGTTTTGGAAGCGTTGAAGGTTGACTATATCGACGAGAGCGAAGTGCTGACGCCCGCCGATGAGGAGAATCATATCGACAAGCGCCAGTTCCATGTGCCGTTTGTTTGCGGCGCTAAGAATCTTGGCGAGGCGTTGCGGCGCATCAGCGAAGGGGCGGCGATGATCCGCACCAAGGGCGAGGCGGGCAGCGGCAACATCGTTGAGGCGGTGCGGCACATGCGGACCATTCAGCGGGAAATGAAGCAGTTGACGGTGCTGTCGCATGATGAGCTTTACGCGGAAGCCAAGCGGCATCAGGCGCCGATTGAGTTGATTGAGTACGTCGCTGAACATGGGCGGCTGCCGGTGCCGAATTTCTCGGCGGGCGGCGTGGCGACGCCGGCGGACGCGGCGTTGATGATGGCCATGGGCGCCGAGACGGTGTTCGTGGGATCGGGAATTTTTAAGTCGAACGATCCGGCGCGGTTCGCCAAGGCGATCGTGAAGGCGACGACGTTCTGGAAGGATCCGGTGAAGGTGATGGAGGCCTGTGACGAAGTTGGCGTTAGCGAGCCAATGCGCGGGCTGGATACCTCATC
>CAMDKT010000415.1 GCA_945900935.1 Candidatus Sulfopaludibacter sp. SbA3
GGCCGAGGTCTCGAATTTCAAACGATTCAAAAAGCTCATCGACCGATTGATCACTCTGTCCATTGAACGATCTCAACTCAAAATGAATATGGATAAGAAGCAGTGAGAGGGGGCGTTGTCAGGTTGGTGAGAACTCGGTAGTCTTGAGATCACATGTACGCCTGCTACCAGAGCCAGCAGACTTGCCGCCAAATCCAGTCTCAAACGTTTCCGTTCAATCTGTACGCCTCCGGCGAATACTCGCGGATGCTGGAGCGCGAATGGCAGGATTCCACCGACGCGACCTAGCCCGACTTTCGCAAAACCAAGGCCATTTTCCTCGCCATAGATCTGTAAACATTGACCCAGGCCCGATTCTCCCGCTCAATGAAACATTCGTCAAGAGTGGCGGCGAGAGCGTTGCGCCGCCACTGTCGTGCGTGTCCCTGGCCGCGAGCTAGTTGTCGCAGAGCTACGAGTTTCGCGCCGCACATTACTGGCCGCTGATGAACGCCGATTAACGCCGATAAGAAGTCTCGTGTTATCCGCGTTCATCGGCGTTCATCAGCGGCCAATCCTGCAAGCCCCGAGAACCAACCAGGAACCGTGCGACCGGGGATGCAGACGTCTTCGACATGTACTTCTTTCATCTAGCGCGCCGATGGCATCCCGGCTAATGTTTATGCCTACTCTACGAAGAAAACACGCCCGGTTTTGCGAAAGTCCCGCTAGGCGAGTTGCGGCGGCATTCATTCGAAACCCGCGCAAATCGGACTCGGCTGCGGAGGGTTCATTGTTGGGGATGATTGTTTAGTTTGCTCCGCGTCCGGTCTTTGCGCTTGGTATACTCCCCTAGATGGAACTGCCTCGTATCGTTCGTGTGAAACAGACCTTTCCGGACCGGAGCCTTCGAGATGTTGCCGGGGCGGTCCTGGCCGAGTTGAATGCCTCCCCCTTCGCCAGCCGCGTAAAGCCCAATGGGCGGGTCGCGATCGGCGTCGGGAGCCGCGGCATTACCAATATTGCCCTGATCGCCAAATCAGTGGTCGAGTTCTGGCAATCCGCGGGTTGCCAGCCCTTCATTTTCCCAGCCATGGGTAGCCATGGAGCGGCGACGGCGGCCGGCCAAGCCGACGTTTTGGCCCACTATGGAATCACCGAATCCACCATGGGTTGTCCGGTCGTCAGCCAATTGGAAGTCGTTTCTCTCGGCAAAGACGCCAATGGCATTGAAGCTTTCCTCGATAAGGAAGCCTTCAACGCGGACGGCGTGATGCTGGTTGGGCGAGTCAAATGGCACACCGATTTCGAGGGAAAGATCGAAAGCGGCCTGTTCAAGATGATGGCCATCGGTCTCGGCAAATTCGCCGGCGCCCAGCGCTATCACACCTACGCCTATCGCCTGGGTTTGGAGCATGTGATTCGCAGCGTGGGCCGGCAGGTTCTGGCGTCGGGCAAGATTTTGGGCGGCATGGCCATTTTAGAAGACGCCCACCACAAAACGGCGCAAGTGGCGGCCGTCGCCGTTGAAAACATGGAAGCGCGCGAGGAAGAACTCCTGGAACTCACCAAATCGTGGATGGGCCGGGTTCCTTTCGACCTCGACATTCTAATGATTGACGAGATCGGCAAGAATATTTCGGGCGCCGGAATGGATACGAAGGTCTCCAACCGGGGCGTAAACGGCGAATACAATCCATGGCCCGGTCCGAAGTTTCAACGCATATTCATGCGCGACCTTTCCAGTTTGAGCTACGGCAACGCGGTCGGCCTCGGGATGGCCGACGTGATTCATGATCGCTTGCTTGGCAAAGTCGACTGGAACCCCACCTCCATCAATTCCCTGACGGCATCCAGCCCGAGCGCGGTAAAAATACCCCTGCACTACGGCAGTGATCTGGTGTGCCTCCAAAAATTCTGGCCGACAGTGGGCAAACTGGACCCCAAAGACGTGACGCTCGGCTGGATCAAAAACACGCTCCAACTCTCGCCGCTGGCGCTGAGCGAAAACATGCTCCCGCTGATCAAGGAGCGGCCGGATCTGGAAATTCTCGGTGAGCCAGAGGCGTTTGAACTCGACGCCGCCGGAAATTTCCGCACGACACTTTTCGCTCCGGGCTACGGGACGAGTTCTCACTAGTGCGGCGACCGTGTGAATGCGTTCGCATGTCGGCACCTGACTGGCGCAAAACCGCCTTTCCGAGCCGCGAACGCAAGGGAGCGGTCCTCGCGGTCAGAGTTCTAGCGTGATACTTCGGGCCCTTCGCCTGATAGCCTTCCTGGCGGTTCTCATCCCCAGCGGCTGGTACGCCTGGCAGTGGCGCGCGATGCCGCACGCCAGCGAGTTTCACGACGACGGCATTTACTACGTAAGCGCGAAGTCGTTAGCCGAGAACGGCACGTTCACAATCGACAGCCTGCCAAATCCACCGGCGCAGACGAAATACCCCCCGCTGTTCCCCGCAGTGCTTTCGATCGCCTGGCACATAGAGCCGCACTACCCCGACAACCTGCCCTACGCCATGTGGCTGTGCTGGATCTGGCTGCCCTTAACACTGTTTGCCTACC
Organism: Candidatus Sulfopaludibacter sp. SbA3; assembly: GCA_945900935.1. Taxonomy (GTDB): domain Bacteria; phylum Acidobacteriota; class Terriglobia; order Bryobacterales; family Bryobacteraceae. The sequence goes on from CAMDKT010000415.1 coordinate 2,548, forward strand.
GGCGCTGGCTCCAACGGGCGGAGCTGTCGCCGGACGCTGTATTGTTACTGGGCGCGGCTTGGGCATTGAATCCTTACGTCGTGTTGTTCAGTACCGCGATGCTCAGCGAACTGCAGTTCACTTTTTTCCTGCTGGCGGCCATGCTCTGTTTAAGCCCGGAAGGAGACAGAAAGGAAAAATGGCAGTGGGCCGCGGCCGCCGGCGCACTGTCGGGTATGGCATTTCTTACCAGAACTGCCGGTCTGGCCCTGCTGCCGGCCGCCATCGTGGTCTTCCTCCTCCGCGGCAGAGGGAAACTACTGGGAGTCTTCGCCGCTGGAATGCTGCCGTGCGTGTTTGGCTGGGCTTTGTGGTCGGCGACGAACCGGTCAGCCGGATCGGACAACGCCACGCTCTACTACACGAACTATTTCGGCCATTTCCTTGCGAATTATCAATGGAAGGAAACGCATCTGTACCTTTGGAGGAACGTCGACGGGATGATCCACGGGCTCGGGGCCTTGCTGCTGACGGACACAACACATTCCCTGTTGGAGAAGGTACTCACCGAAACGCTGGCGATTGCCGGCATCATCGGTGTGGTGCGGCTGACGCGGGCCAACCGGCAGTCGATTTATGTTCCCTACGCGGCCTTCGCAGGCTGTTACGCGCTCCTGCTGGCTCTTTGGTATTTCCCGCCGACAGAACGGTTCATGCTGCCCGTCGCGCCGTTATGGCTGGCAGGATTCTACACCGAAATCAAGCGTGTGGCGGCGAACATTGCCGTAGTATTCCGAAAACCGGAGATGAGCCAAAAAATCGCCGGGGTATTAATTGCCTGCCTATTAACGCTCGTGGCGGCTAAATGCGGACTTCGCCAGTGGACGGTCTTAGCCGAAGTCCTGCCGCAATCTTACGAAGACCACGCCAAACGTTTGGCAGAATCGGAACCGGCGATGACATGGATCCGTGAAAACCTGCCGGTCGACGCACGATTCCTGTCTGAAAACGATCCATTGCTCTATCTGCGCACCGGCCGCCGAGGCGCTGGAATGTTTCCTCCGACCATTTACTGGTACCGGGACGATCACGCCGCCCGAACCGCCGAATACGCCGACGCGGCAAACTTCGGCCGCACACAGAAACTGGAGTATCTTCTGCTGAATGACTGGGACTGGGCCCGCGATATGCCCGCCGAAGAACACGCCAAGCTAATCGGTGCGTTAAGGAAGGATCCCCGCTTGGAGCAAATCTACACTTCCGGTCCAACGGCGGTCTATCGTATACGTTAGGCGTATCCGTTAGCCGGAGCCGTTCCAGACCCGCTGCCGGGCAAGGCGAACCGCCGCCAGCCCCTAAACGGGAATGGCGGCGAAACCGGTTTCGAAAAGCTGCATGCAGTGACTAGGACCCCTACCCGCCAGCAAGAGTCATCGTGCTCGCAACCTTCGAGAAAATCGTGCTGATACTTGTCGAAACTCCGGGCATGATAGCGCCAGCCGCAACGGCCACGAAGCCGGCCATCAGCGCGTATTCGATAAGGTCTTGGCCCTTGGTGTCTTTAAGTACCGCCAACGACCAGAAAATGTTTTTGAGTCGATTCATGTTGTTCCTAACCTCTCCATACCGCAGCTCATTGTCTGCGGATAAACCAATAGTACGGGTAACCAAGGTTTTTTCAGATCGGCTGAATTACTTAGATCGCTTTGTAATTGTGCTAAGCCCCGCCGGGCTATGCCAGCAGCTTCGAAGCCACTTTCCCGGCAACATCGGTCAACCGAAACGGCCGTCCACCATGCAGAAATGTCAGCTTGTCGTGCCGCAAACCCATTAAATGCAGCATGGTCGCATGCATATCGTTGATGTGCATCCGGTCCTCGACGGCGTAGTAACCGAACTCATCGGTCGCCCCATAAACAAAGCCCTTTTTCACCCCCGCCCCGGCCATCCACATCGAGTAGCCGTAGGGGTTATGATCGCGGCCATCGCCCGCTTCGGCCACCGGCGTACGGCCAAATTCCCCGCCCCAAATCACCAGCGTCTCCTCCAGCAACCCGCGCGATTTCAGATCGGTCAACAAGCCCGCGATCGGCTGATCCACTGCCAACGCCGTCCGTGTATGCAGCCGGACCAACTCACTGTGCGCGTCCCATCCCACTTCATTGCCCGGGCCATATTCGTGGTTGATCTGAATGAACCGGACATTGCGTTCGGCCAGCCGCCGCGCCATCAAACACTGCCAGCCGAAATCAAGCGTCTCGGGCGCGTCCATCCCATAGAGCTTCTTCGTCGCCTCCGATTCCTTGCTGATATCGAACGCCTCCGGCGCTTCCGTCTGCATCCGGAACGCCAGCTCAAAACTCTGTATCCGCGCCTCCAGCTCCGGGTCCCGCTGACGTCGCGCCGCGCCCGCCGCGTTGATCTTCTGGATCATATCGAGCTCGTAGCGCTGCTGTTCCGCGGTCAATCCGTAGTTCTTCAGATGCTCAATCGGCTCATTGATATTCTCGATGGCCATCCCGCCAAGGCCCACCGCCGTCCCCTGATACGCCGCCGGCAGGAACCCGGAACTCCACTTCTTGGCCCCCCCGTGCGACAGCCCCGGCTTCAGCGTGATGTAGGCCGGCAGATTCCGGTTCTCCGTCCCCAGGCCGTAGATCACCCACGATCCCATGCTCGGCCGCGTAAACGTATTCGACCCGGTGTGCAACTGCAGCGTCGCCCCGCCATGGGCCACGCTGTCGCCAACCATCGATCGAATAATGCAAAGGTCATCGGCATGTTTGGCGACATGCGGGAACAACTCACTGATCTCTAACCCGCTTTGCCCATGCCGGCGGAACTCCCACGGCGATTGCAACAGACCGCCCACGTTGTTCTCCGAGAACGTCAACGGCCGCTTGAACGGCAGAGGCTTGCCATGGTCGCGAGTCAGGCGCGGCTTGGGGTCGAACGTGTCCAAGTGCGACGGCCCGCCGTGCATGAACAGGAAAATCACCCGTTTCGCCTTCGCGGGAAAGTGGGGAGCTTTTGGCGCCAACGGGTCCACCGCTTCGGCGAGCAGCGACGAGAGTCCCATTAACCCAAACCCGCACGCCGCACGCCGCAGCAGATATCGACGCGAAACTGTTTCTGGAAGGCTCATTGTACGTACATGAACTCGTTGGAGGCGATCAGCGCGCGGCACAGGCTCGCCCATCGCTCCTCGTCA
>CAMDKT010000416.1 GCA_945900935.1 Candidatus Sulfopaludibacter sp. SbA3
GTCTTCGAAGTCGCGCCGCCCGTCGTCGTCACAGGCGTGCTATACGCCGTCAGGATCAACCCCGCCGGCATCGGCACACTGTTCGTGATCACCACCGGATCCGTCACTTCAATCGTAAAAGTCTTCTCGCTCCCAACCCCGTTTGCGTCACTCATCAACAGCACAAAGGTAAACGTCCCATTCGTCGTCGGAGTTCCAGACAGCACGCCCCCGGCTGACACTCCAATCCCCGGCGGCAACGCACCGCTTACTAACGACCAGCTGTAAGGCGTCAATCCGCCTTCCCCCGTCAACACATGGTTGTACGCAACCGTCCGCGTCGCCGTCGTCAATCCACCGCTCGTTATCCGCGGCGGCGACCGGACAATAATCGAATACGGGATGGTCACAGCCCGGCTATCCGCGTCGACAACCGATATCGAAAAATTCGATGTCCCCGCCGCAACCGGCACACCCGCTATCCTCAACGGCGACAGATTCTGCAAATACATCCCCTCCGGCAAACTCCCCCCGGTAAACGATAACGTCACCGGCCCTAGCCCCCCTGTCGGCGTCACGCCCGCCGACGCGCTCGACCCAACGTACGCCTGTAACAAGGAAGCCGGCAAAATCGAAGCCGTCAGCGGATTCGCCACATGAATGGTGAACTGCTTCGTGTCCGATTCCGAGCTCGCCGAAGACGAAATCCTTACCAAAAACGGATAACGTCCCGGCAAAACCGGCGTCCCCGACAATACGCCCAGGGCGCTAAACGTAATCCCGAGCGGCAATCCGCCGCCCGGGTTAGACCATAGCGGCGACGGCGCTCCGGTCTGGTTCAACGGCACGTTGTAAACGCTCCCCGTTGTCCCCCCGGCTACAGAGGTTGTCGTTATCCCCAACGACGCCCCCACGCCAATGAAAAAATCACGATATGCCAACTGTCCCGCCGCATCCGAAACCGACACCGTGAACGGAAAGGTCAATCCCGCCGCTCCCGCCGCCGGCGTGCCCGTGATGAACCCCGTACTCGCATTCAACGATAGTCCCGTTGGCAGGTTCCCGGCCGGAACCGCGAAACTCAGCGGCGTAAAATTTCCATTCACCACTGTCACCGCATTGCTATAGGCCACCGATGCCCGCGCATTCGGCAACTCCGTCAAACTCGATATCCCCAGATCCCCAACCACCGTTATCGACGCCTCGTTAAGCAGCACCGCCCCACCCAACGAATCCCGTCCCATTACCACCGGAGTAAACACCCCCGGCGTTGGAATCTGGAAACTCACCGTCCCCGCCACGCTGTCAACAAAAATCAACCCGCCGCCCACCCCGCCGATCCGCTCAAACGTCTTCCCGCTCCCCCCCGCGCTCAGCGAATACATCGCCGCCCCCGAAACGCTCTGGTTCACTCGCGCCATCGGACTCGGCGTCGCCGCCCCGCCCTGCAGCCGGAACGCCCGCGTTATCGAAAACGCCTGCGTATATGTCCGCCCCGATGCATCCGCCACGGAGAGCGTAAACGAATTCCCCGCCACTCCCGCCGGCAACTCCCCCAGCAGCGCCCCCGTCCTCGCGTCCAATGTGATTCCCGTCGGCGGCCCTCCCCCGCTCGTGAAGAATATATAGGGCGCCACGGCTCCGCTCACCGTAAACACATGGTCATAGGCAAACCCCTCTTCCGCGTCCCGAGGCGTACCCGTAATCGTCGCCGCCGAATTCACTAGAATCCGGTAGCTCCGCCATACGCTCACACTCCCCGCCGTCTGCCGCACCGTGAAATGGGACTCCCCCGCCGCCGCCGGCGTCCCACTTATCAACCCATTCCCGTCCATCGTCAACCCGCCCGGCAGCGCGCCCAGCACCTGCGCAAAGCCACTCGATCCCAACGACCCATCGACGTCAAAACTATACGCCGCTCCCACGCTCCCAACCGGCGGTGCCGTAAGCGTCGTCACCTGCCCGCCCGGCACTATTGTAAACGGCCTCTCCACCGTATTCGCCGGCGACGACGAATCCGTCACCCGCACCCGGAACTGCGTCCCCGCCGCCGGCATCGTCCCGCTAATCACGCCCGTCCCCGCCCCCAGCGTCAATCCCGCCGGCAGCGCTCCTTCCACAATCGAAAACGTATACGGCGCCACGCCCCCCCGCGCCCGAATCGTGTCCGTGTAAGCCGCGCCCGTCGCGCCCGTCGCCGCCGCCAGCGTATCGATCCGCAACACATCGTTCACTTCAATCACGAACGATTTGCTCGGAATCGCGTAGTTCCCATCCACCGCCCGCACTGCGAACGCATACACGCCTGCCGCCGCCGGCGTCCCCCTAATCGTCGCCCCGGAACCGCTCGAGTTCAGCACCATTCCCGGCGGCAGCGTCCCCGTCGGCTTTTCAAAAAACCGGAATGGCAAGGCGCATCCATTTGTCGTAATTGTGTATGTAATCGCCGCGCCCTTCACCGCCTGCGGCAGCACCGCGCCGGTCGTGATCGTACAACCTCCCACCGTCACCTGAAACGCGAACGCCCCCGCCGCTGTCAAGACAAAGATCCCAGCCAGCCGGCTTATCACTTCTGGCCGCCCGTCTCAACGCTCAGCGCCGGAATCACCAACAGCGGCGCTTCCCTCTCCGGGTCCAATACCCACAACGGCCGCCCAGGGTCGCGCGTCAATAAAAACGCCCGCCCCCCATGCACCGACTCCAATCGCTCCGATCCCGCCGGTACTTCCACCGCGCGCACTTCTCCCCCAGCCACCGGTACCACCAGCGCCCGGTCCCCCAACAACACCGCGTACTTGCCCGCCCGGTCAACCGCCAGCAGGTGCCGCCCGCCCTCACCATCCAGCTTGCGCAATAGCGTCGTCCCCCCCGCCCCGTCCAGCCACAATAGCGAATGCGCCGCCGGATCATACGCCATCGCCCGCTCTCCGGCAAATGCCACCGCCCACCAGACACTCGCCGCCATCCGCCACTCTGCTTTCCCGCCCGCCGTCCACGCTGTCAAGCTCTCATCGGCCAATAGCGCCAGCACCCGCTCTCCGCTCACCGACACCCGCACCGCCAACGCCCGCTCCGGCAACGCCAATCGCCACGGCGCGACTCTCTCCCCAACCACCAAAACCGAACGCCCCGTCTCGTCCAAAAACGCTCCCGGCTGCAACGTTCCCCACTGCCCTTCCAATACCTGTCCGCCCCGCATCGCCGTGCCATCGTCCAGCAGCGCCAATTCGCCCCACGAATCCCGAACCCCTTCCCGCATCGCCGCGCCCACATGCCCCGCTCCTGGCATTCCATTCAACGGCCGCATCCGCGCCGCCCCGTCCACCACATAACCCATCACCGGGCCGCTCACAATCTGCGCCGCCATCGTCCCCGCCGCCACAATTCCCAAAATCATCCCCTTCATCGCGGACCTCCCACCGTCGGCGTTCCAGGCGTCACCGTCGTCGATGGCCGCCCCGGCGTTCCGCCCCCGCTCGCCGCCACCGCCACTCCCGCCGCCGCTCCTCCCACCGCCCCCAGTATCAACAGCAGTTTCATCGAAACCCCAGCCCCCGCCGCGCCCGTCAACACCGCGTTCGTCATGTTGATCGATGTCGATGCCGTCTGTCCCTGATGCGATGCCGTAACTTTGATCTGATACTGCCCTGACACCCGGTTCGCCTGCATCCCCCTCGCCACCGCGTTTCCATTCGCGTCCGTCAACGTTGTCAAGCTCTTCGCCCCACTGGCAAACGCCCCGCCCGCTCCCTGATTCGGCAGCAGGAATACCACCGCCGCCCCCGCCACCGGCTTCCGGTTTTCATCCGTCACTTGCACCATCGGCTCTCGCGCCATCCGTTGTCGTATATTGTTGACGGCGCCATCGCCTTCCACAATTGCGATGTTCAATTTCTGGATTTCTCCGGCCGCTTGATAGCCATAGCCCACGGTTTGCGCTAATAAAGATAAGAGTAGTCCGGAGGCGATTACGGGGTTCATAACCTTTGGGATCCCTTCCTAAACTTCAGAATAGTATCATTACCCTATGAAAACGTATCACTTTCTCATCCTCGCCGCCACCCTCCTTCCCGCGCAGGACCTCACTCCCCGCGAACTATTCTTCGCCGCTCCGGCCATTAAGGCCAAGGCCCCCGGCCTTCAACCCACCCGTCCAAACGCCCCAAAACCACCCCGCATCCGAATCTCCGATCCCGGCCCCCCCGTCATCCCCGCCGCCTACATCAGCTCCCAGCCCCCCCTCGGCCTCCGCTATAGCTTCCTACTCAGCCGCGCCAACGATCCCTACCGTGAAGTCGACGCCGCCACCGCCTTCCGCTCCGGTGACCGCCTTAAAGTCACCGTCGAAGCCAATGACGACGCCTATCTCTACGTCATCGCACGCGGTTCCAGCGGCCTCTGGAAAGTGCTCTTCCCCGTCTCCGAAGTCGCCAACGGAGACAACCTCATTCAGCCCTTCCGCCGCTACGAAGTCCCCAATGGCGGCCGCTTCTACTTCGATGACCAAGCCGGCGAAGAAAAACTCTTCCTCGTCCTCACCCGCAAACCCGAAAAGAACTTCGAAGACCTGATCTACAACATCACCCAGCCCGAATCGCAGCCCGTCAAACCCGCCGCCGGCGCTCCCGCCCGTCCAGCCGCCCCGAAGACATTTCAACTCGCCGGCCTGACACGCCCCATCGACGATGCTCTTGTCGGCAAAGTCCGCAACGACTTAATCGCCCGTGACTTAGTCTTCGAAAAAGTCGACGACTCCAAACCCGGCCCCGCCCAGCAAAAAGAAACCGCCGTCTATGTCGTCAACAAAAACGCCGGCCCCAACGGCAAAGTCATCGTCGACTTAAAGCTGGAGCATAAGTAACATGCGCCTCGCGCTCTTACTGTCTATCTCCCTCGCCGCCCTCGCCCAGCAGCGCCTTGAAATTACCATCGAAAAACGCGAAACCGGCGCCTGGAAAATCATGGACCCCGGTCACGTCTTCCAGGACGGCGACCAACTCCGCTTTCGCTTCAAGTCCAATCAACCCGGCTATCTCTACGTTGTCAACGAAGGCTCCTCCGGCGATCAATCCACCCTCTTCCCCAGCGAACTCGCCGGGTCCGATAACAAAATCGAGCCCGCCCGCGAATACATAGTCCCCTCCACCGCCGGCGCCTTCCGCGTCACCGGCCCCAAAGGCTACGACACCGTCTACTGGGTCCTAAGCCCCGTTCGCATCGCCGAACCCGCCAAATACAAACCGCTCCCGCCCCCTCCCGCCCCCAATCAAGTCCCCGCCAACTTGACCCCCCGCTGCGACGACACCGTCCTCAAAGCCCGCGGCGAATGCGTCGACGCCGGTGCCGGCCTCAAACCCAACCCCGTTCCCGGTCTCAAACCCCGCGAACTCTTCTTTGTCCGCAAAGGCGATCAATCCATCGTCTCCATACCTCCGGTGAAGGTTGTCCCATCCGCGCCGATCACGTATCAATTCCGCATCGCGCACCAATGAGGAACCACCATGCGCATACTAGTCCCAGGACCACTTGAATTCATTCGTATGCCACCAGCCAATCGTCCCAATTCCCCGTTACCGAGCCGCAACTCCGCGTTACCGAGCCGCGACCGCCAGGGAGCGGTCCCCGCACTCAAAGCACTAACCATCCTCTCTCTAACATTACTCTCCCTCCACGCCCAACAATCACAAAAAAGACTCGTCAGAAGAATCTGTGGGTTAGTTCTGGCTCTCGTATGGCCCGAAAACCCGATCCGCCGCAT
>CAMDKT010000417.1 GCA_945900935.1 Candidatus Sulfopaludibacter sp. SbA3
AACCAGCCCACCCGAATCGTGCTTGTCCATTAAGACTCCCGTAGCAAGTCCCCAGTGCCGGATCGCGCGGACCATGTTCTTGCCAACTCCAAGTATCACGACGGCCGCATCGTCGTTGAATACTTTCGAATTGGCGGTAACGGCATCGACCGACTTCTTTATCCAGGAATATCGAAAGGCGAATGTTTCGTGGCCGGAAAATGAGAAATGACGCCTCGGAGCCTCGCGGTTTCTCACCCTCGAAGATTCGACGCTGCCCGTCGTTGGCGGAGGTTGGGAGAATGGTTGAGGTTTCATCTCATAAACCAAGTGGCAGTTCGAGCTGTCCGCTCTCAAGCTTTTTGATCAATTCTTCTACGGCAAAACGAATAACGGTGGATTTCTGAACTCGGCGACGTTGAGCGACTTCGGTCAACGCTCGTGTAAGTTCTGGACTGAAATAAACCGTATGGGGAATACCCCGCCGGCCGGTTGCCTACCTTGATTTCGCCATTTGTTCGATTATTTCAGCCATGGTTCTATGAACGTGTTGTATCAGGTATGGGATGGTAATGCAAGTGGAGGTGATGTCATCCTTTGCGTTGGATTGGATGGGTGTGCGGCTAAGTGCTTTGTTTTGTTGACAAGAATAAATGTTAAGAGGACGTGACTCGTTTACCGGCCAATACGACAAAGCCGCCTGTTGGCGGTTAAGTGCTAGCTTTTCTTCCAGATGGGATTGTGATTGAGTAAGTAGCGAAGGCGGCCAACCGGAAATCGTGTCGAGCGGTGCTTCGACCAGCGCCTTCGCCACCGCATTGATTGTATTTCTCCGATGGAATGACGCCGAAGGCCAGCCAGCGCGAAAGGAGGTGCTGTAGCGATGGAACTGAGGATCGGACTCGATGTCCACGAGGACCACTCGGCGCTGCGGATATTGGCGTCGCCGGAAGGAATGGGCCCGACGATCCGGATTTCACACGGCAACGGCGAATTCGATTTCTGATGACACTGTCGGCGGGATCGCCCGGGGCAGTGGAAGCCTGTGGCAGTGGGATGTGGATTGCCGCGGCGAAACACGGCGATTCGATTCCGCCACCAGTCGTAGAATGCAATCGGTGCTTGGTCCTACAACGGTGGAAGAGATGGTTCCACTTGTCGAGGCGCCTGAGCGGGCTGTTCCCTATTCTTCCGGATGGCCGGCCACCTGGGAGCTGGCGGCTTGCCCGTGATCGTTTCCTACGTACTCGCGGCCAGATCCGCTGGGCGGCGAATGATTTGCGGAAACGGCACCAGGTTGGTAGTAAAATACGCCTGTAGAGAGTCAAACCCTGAAAACAACCATTGCCGAACTAGCAGCGATGCTAATCCTATCCGCGCCGGTGCCGTGCTATGCACAGCAGCGGAATGCGGCACCCTCACCCGCTTCGAACCAAGGCCAATTCCTGGAACGCTATTGCGCGACGTGCCATAACGAAAGCCTGAAGAGCGGCGGCCTGAGTCTGGTCCAGGCCGGCTTATCCAGGCCCGATACGCACCCCGAACTGTGGGAGAAGGTGGTGCGTAAGGTACGCTCGGGCCTCATGCCTCCTCCCAACGTGCCGCAGCCTTCCGGGGCTGATCGCCTGGCAATAGTGACATCGCTTGAATCCTCGCTCGATGCGGCGTCGGCGGCGAAGCTGAATCCCGGCCGCACGGAAACGCTGCGACGCTTGAATCGAACCGAGTATCAGAACGCGATCCGGGACCTGCTGGCACTCGACATCGACGCGGCTTCGCTTCTGCCGGCCGATGAGAGCGGTCATGGCTTCGACAACGTCAATGTGGGCGATCTGTCGCCGGCGCTGCTGAACCGGTACATCTCCGCGGCCCAGAAGATCAGCCGCCTGGCGGTGGGGAGCACGCAATCCTCTCTTCAGAGCGACACCATCGGCCTGCCCGCCGATCTCACGCAGGAAGATCATTTGCACGGGCTGCCCATCGGCACGCGCGGCGGCGTGTCGACGACCTATACGTTTGCCCAGGACGGCGAGTACGAGATCCAGATCCTGCTTGCCCGCAATCTGGCAGGAGTCGTCAGCGGCTTGCGAGATTCCCGTGCGCACGAAATGGTGCTGCTGCTCGACCGGGAGCCGGTCCATACCTTCCCGATCTCGAGTTCGGCCCTCGGCATCGAAACGCTGAACGAGAAAGCTTTGAAAGCACGCATTCCCGTGAAGGCAGGCCCGCACAGCATTGCCGTCACCTTCGTCAAGGAAGGCGCATCGCTGATCGACACGCCCAGACAGCCGACCGAATCCCGCTTCAACGACCGGCGGCATCCGCGTACGGTCCCTGCGATCGACCAGATTTCGGTGACCGGACCTTATGCGCCCAAAGGCTCCGGGGATACGCAGAGCCGACGCCGGTTGTTTGTCTGCCGGCCGACAGGACAGGACAAAGCCCAGGAAGAAAAGTGCGCGGAAAAGATCCTTTCAACGCTGATGCGCCGCGCCTACCGGCGTCCGATCGCCAAGTCCGACGCGGACGAGCCGATGGCCTTTTATCGCAAGGGACGCGCAGAAGGCGATTTCGACATGGGAATCAGAACGGCGGTCACCGCTGTGCTCACCAATCCGAAGTTCCTGTTCCGGGTGGAGAGCGACCCCGAGAAAGTACCGGCGGGAGGCGTTTACCGAATCAGCGATCTGGATTTGGCGTCGCGATTGTCGTTTTTCCTGTGGAGCAGCATCCCGGACGATGAGTTGCTGGACGCAGCCGTTCGAGGCAAGTTGAGTCAGCCGGGAGAGATCGAGAAGCAGGCGCGCAGGATGCTCGCCGATCACCGGTCGTTCAATCTGGCGACGAATTTCGCCGGACAGTGGCTGCGGCTGCGCAATGTGGAAGCGGTGAATCCCAGCGGCAATCTGTTTCGGGACTTCGACGACAATCTGCGGCAGGCCTTCCGGCAGGAGACGGAGCTCTTCTTCGACAGCGTGCTGCGCGAGGATCGCAGTGTGCGCACTTTCCTGAAGTCGGACTACACGTTTCTTAACGAACGGCTGGCGAAGCACTACGGAATTTCCGGCGTCTATGGAAGCCGGTTTCGCCGCGTGACACTCGCCCCCGGAAGCAAGCGCGGCGGACTGCTGCGGCACGGCAGCGTGCTGTCGGTGACGTCCTATGCGACGCGGACATCGCCGGTGCTTCGCGGAGTCCTGGTGCTGCGCAACATTTTAGGCGCACCGCCGCCGGTGCCGCCACCGAACGTGCCGGCCCTGGACGAGAGCACCATGGCCGCCAATCTTCCGATGCGCCAGCGACTGGCTGCGCATCGCAGCAACGCCGTGTGCGCGAGCTGTCACGGGACCATCGATCCCGTGGGCTTTTCGCTCGAAAACTTCGATGCGGTGGGACGGTGGCGGGACTTCGAGGTGGAAGATCAACCCGTGGATTCGTCAGGAGCTGTACCCGGCGACCGGGAGTTCCAAGGAGTGGATGGGCTGGAAGATGCGCTGCTGCGCCGTCCCGAACTGTTTGCCACCGCTCTGACGGAGAACCTGCTGACGTTCGCGCTGGGACGAGGCGTGGAGTATTACGACGCCCCAGCCGTCCGCAAGATCGTGAGCGGCGCGGAGAAGGACGGATACCGGTTCTCGTCGCTCATTCTGGGAATCGTGAAGAGTGCTCCCTTTCAATTGCGGAGCGCGGCAACGACTTCCGTAGCCGGTAGAATAGGGACCAGGTAGAAGGACAACGCGATGTTTTTGACGAAAAAGGCAATTCCAAGACGAGCCATGCTGAGAAGCGCGCAGGCTGCGCTAGCCCTGCCCCTGCTCGACGCGATGATTCCCGCCGCGACGGCATGGGCGGCGACACCCGCCAAGCCCGTCCGGAGGCTCGGTTTCGTGTTCGTCCCAATGGGGTGCGATCAAGAGCGCTGGACTCCCCCCGGCCAGGGAAAGCTCGACGAGCTTTCCCCGATCCTCAAGCCGCTGCAGCCGGTCAAAGATCAGGTGACCGTCATCACGAATCTGCGGTTGCAGAACGCCTATCCGGGCACGCATGACACATCCAACTCGGCGTTTCTGAGCGCCGCGCGCGCGAAACACACGGAGAGCTCCGATTATTTTTCCGGCACGACGGTGGACCAGATCGCAACTAAAGAGATGGGCCGCGAGACGCAAGTGGCGTCGCTCCAGTTGGCCATGGATCTGAATCCGCTGGCCGGTGTATGCAATAACGGTTACTCCTGCGTTTATCAGAATTGCCTGTCCTGGTCGTCACCGACGACGCCGCTGCCGTCCGAGGCGCATCCGCGGGTCGTCTTCGAGCGCCTGTTCGGCGAAGGCGGCAATGCGGACGCGCGCCGGGCTGCGCTGCGCAATCGGGCAAGCCTGCTCGATTCATTCACGAAGGAGATCGCCAGGTTCAAGCAGCGCGTGGGCGGCACAGATCGCGCGCGACTGGAACAGTACCTCGACAGTGTGCGTCAGGTGGAGCGGGAGATCGAGCGCGCCGAGCAAGGGGTGGCGGACAACAAGACGCCCGATCTTGAGCGGCCTGTGGGCGTTCCCGCGGCATTCGCCGATCACGCGAAGCTCATGTTCGACCTGCAGATTTTGGCCTTTCAGGCGGACATCACGCGCGTGATCGCGTTCCAGTTCACGCGCGAGCAGAGCAACCGTACTTATCCCGAGATCGGCGTCCGGGACCCGCATCATCCAACCAGTCATCACGGCAACGATCCGGTGAAGGTAGCGCAGATCGCAAAGATCAACACTTACCATGTTTCGCTGTTTTCCGATTTCCTCCAGAGAATGAAGGCCACTCCGGATGGCAACGGCTCGCTTCTGGATCACTCGGTCTACCTGTATGGGAGCGGCATGGGGAATCCAAGCCTTCACGATCACGAAAATCTTCCGATCCTGGTGGCAGGCGGTGCCGCAACCGGGCTGAAGGGCGGCCGGCACATTCGGTATGAGAAGCCCGTAAACCTGGCCAATCTCCACCTTACGTTGCTGGAGCGAGTTGGCATTCAAATGGATTCGTTCGGGGACAGCACCGGAAAAGTTCAGGACCTCTTCGAGCGAATCGACGTTGGGTAGAAGGCGTATATGCACTGGCAAGAAATAAGAAGACTCGTCGTGCTGGCTGCAGCCGGCCTCGCCGCCGCAGCGGCTACGGTGGCGGGCGGCGCACTGCCCGATGCTATGGAAGGACGCGACACGGCCGCCGTCCGCAGGCTGCTGGGAACAGGCGCGGACGTAAACGCCGCCCAGGTGGACGGAACCACGGCGCTGCTCTGGGCCGTGTATCACGATGATGCCGAGGCTGTCGCCCTGCTGGTGCGGGCGGGCGCGAAGGTGAACGTCGTCAATCGCTATGGCGTGCCGCCGCTGGCGCAGGCCTGTACGAATGGCAACGCGGCAATTGTGAAGCTATTGCTGCAGGCCGGAGCCGATGCGAACGCCACGCTGAAAGGCGGAGAAACGGTGCTCATGTTGGCGGCGCGCTCCGGCAATGCCGAGGCGGTGAAGGCGCTGCTGGCGCGCGACGCAAGACCCGAGTCACGCGAACGGCTCGGCCAGACGGCCCTGATGTGGGCGGCGGCCGAGGGACACACTGCGGTCGTCCGCGCGCTGATCGATGCGGGAGCCGATAGGAATGGAACCCTCGACTCCGGGTTTAACGCGTTCCTCTTCGCCGTGCGAGGCGGCCGCCTGGACACCGTGCGCGCCTTTGTCGCGGCGGGCACCGATGTGAATGCGATGAT
>CAMDKT010000418.1 GCA_945900935.1 Candidatus Sulfopaludibacter sp. SbA3
GGCTCGTCCGTTTATCGGGGAACGCGCATGCCTGAGGCGAGAGCTTTCAGGAGAGCCGGACGCGGGAAATCTGCACCTCCGGTTCGACGAGGGGAGAGGGGGACACAGTTCGCACTGTCGCTTCCTCTCCTACTCTACCGGCTCGGTAATCGGATGAAATCGCGATTAGTGGGTCTCGACCAGCGGCGCGCCGGTCTCGCGCACGAGCACTTCTTCAACTTCGGCGCGATAGGCGTCGAGCAACTCCTGTGTTTCGGCGTCGAATCGCATCACTAGCACCGGCTGGGTATTGGAGGCGCGGACGAGGCCCCAGCCATGGGGAAAGATCACACGGGCACCATCGATATCGACAATTTTCCGGGTCGTGCGGAAATGGGCGGCCACGCGGGCGACGACGTCGAATTTTATTTCATCGGTGGTCTCCACGCGCAACTCCGGCGTGCAGACGGTCTTCGGCAACCCGTCCAACTGCCGGCTGAGCGGGAGTCCCGTGTTGGCCACAATTTCTATCAGGCGGCAGGCGGCGTAGAGTGCGTCATCGTAGCCGAAATAGCGGTCGGCGAAGAACATGTGGCCGGACATCTCGCCGGCGAGTTCGGCGTGTTCCTCCTTCATCTTGGCTTTGATGAGGGAATGGCCGGTTTTGTACATGATGGGCCTGCCGCCCAGACGGGCGATTTCGTCGTACATGATCTGGCTGCACTTCACTTCCCCGATGAACGTGGCGCCGGGTTTTCGGGTGAGAATCTCGCCGGCGAAGATCAGCATCAGCATGTCGCCGAAGACGGGCTCGCCGTTTTCGTCAACGGCGCCGATGCGGTCCGAATCGCCATCGAAGCCGATGCCGAGTTCGGATCCGGTTGCGTGCACCGTCGCCGCCAACATCTGCAAATTCGCGGGCACCGTGGGATCCGGATGGTGATTGGGGAACGTACCGTCCATCTCGCCATAGAGGCTGACAAACTCGCAGTTCAAGCGGCTCAAAATCTGCTCGATGACCGGGCCCGCGGTGCCGTTGCCGGAATCGACGACGACCTTCACTTTCCGCGGGAACTGGAATTGCTTGACGATCTCATCGACGTAGTCCGGCACCATATCCAGGGTCCGGTAGGAGCCCTCGCCGCTCTCGAAGTCGCCGCGCTCGATCATGCGGTAGACGTCCTGGATGGCCTCTCCGTGCAAAGTTCCCGAGCCGCAGACGGTTTTGAATCCGTTGTAATCGGCCGGATTATGACTGCCGGTGATCATCACTGCGCCGTGGGCCTGGAGCTTCACGGCCGAGTAGTAGGTGACGGGTGTTGGCACGACGCCGATATCGGTGACGTGGCAGCCGGAGGCGATAAGGCCTTTGCGAAGAGCCAGATTCAGGCGATCACCGGAGAGGCGGCAATCGCGTCCAATGTTCACCAGCGGCCCGGCCTTCCTTTGCAAATAAGTGCCCAGGGCGCGGCCCAACAGCTCTACGCCCTCACTCGTCAAGTCCCGTTCGGCGATTCCGCGAATGTCGTATTCGCGGAAGATCGTGGATTTCAGCATATCGCTTTGAGGGTAACGCGATTTGCGTTAGAAGCGCACAGGGCGAAGGATACCGAGCCGCTCGCCGTTAGGGAGCGGACCGCAATTTGCGAGTCCCCCAAAAAGCTCCCGCGCCACAGTTACCGAGCCGCGCGCGTAGAAAACTTCCGGCAGTAAGTGGATCATCTTGCGCACGGGATAGACTAGGGAGAAGTTGACACGCCCGATGCGATTGTTCACAGCCATCGACATTTCCGACGACAGCCGCGCTTCGCTGGTGGAACTGCTGCGCCAACTCGCGGCCGTCGCGCCCTTCCAGTGGAGCCCGCCGGACAACCTGCACATTACGACGAAATTCATCGGCCGCTGGCCGGACGAGAATTATGAAGCGCTTCGGACAGCGTTGGCGGAGATGGCGAAGCCCGGCGCGGTCGAGATCGCCATTGGCGGACTCGGCTGGTATCCCAATCCGCACAGCCCGCGCATCCTGTTTGCCGGGGTGCAGGCCGGTGAGGATCTGGCGGCACTGCATCGACAGACGGACGCCGCCTGCGCATTGATCGGTATTCCGGCTGAGGTGAAGCCGTTTCATCCGCATTTGACGCTGGCTCGTATAAAGTCGCCTGATGGCTTGCAGGCCGTTCGCAAACACATCGCTCAACTGCCGTCGAGAGAGTTCGGCCGGTTCACGGCCGGCAGCTTCCATCTCTACGAAAGCGTGACGCGTCCGGGCGGTTCCGAATATCACAAACTGGAGGAGTTTCCACTCCTATGAACATTCTGCTGCTGGCGTCCGCCTATTTCATTGGGGGCATTCCCTTTGGCTATCTACTGGTGCGGTGGCGCACGGGTGAGGATGTGCGGGAAAGAGGGTCCGGCAATATCGGCGCTACGAACGTGCTGCGCTCCTCCGGGAGAGTTCTGGGAATTGCCACGCTGCTGCTGGATATGGCGAAGGGGTGGGTGGCGGTGTGGTTAATGGCTCGTTATGGGAGCGCGGAGCCGGGTTGGACGGCGCTGGCCGGCATCGCCGTTATTCTGGGGCACGCCTTCCCGGCGGTATTGAAATTTCAGGGCGGTAAGGCGGTGGCGAGCTTTGTGGGCGCTTTTGCGTATTTGGCGCCGTTGCCGTTGCTCGCTATCACGATTGTTTTTGTACTGATCGTCGCGACGACGCGGTATATCTCGCTGGGCTCGATTGTGGGTGCCGGGCTGTTTCCGGTTGCCGTGTGGATGATTGATCATCCGGACCGGCCGCTTGTTTTGGCGGCACTGGCGGGCGGGTTGTTTATTATCTGGCGGCATAGCGCGAATTTGGAACGGCTGCGGGCGGGCACGGAGAATGTATTCACGTTTGGGAAGAAGAGGGCGGCGTAGATGACGCGTCTAACGGTGCTGGGCGGGGGGAGTTGGGGGACGGCGTTGGCGATGGTGCTTGCGCCGCGGTTCGAGCGGGTGAGCCTGTGGACGTACGAGGCCGATCTCGCCGCCGAAATGACTGCCGAGCGGGAGAACAAGGTGTTCCTGCCGGGCTTTCGTCTGCCTCCGAATATCGATGTGACATCGTCGCTCGGCGAAGGGCTGCGCGGGGCGACGATGGTTCTCGGCGTGATGCCGAGTACCGTTTTGCGGCAGGTTTATATCGACGCCAAATCGTTCATTCCGGCCCATGTTCCGATCGTGAGCGCCACCAAGGGCATCGAGCGGGGGACGCAGAAGCGGATGTCGGAAATCATAGCCGAGGTAACGGGCCATACGCGGATTGCGGTGCTAAGCGGCCCGTCGTTCGCGCGCGAAGTCGCCCGGGGGGAGCCGACGCTGGTGGTGATCGCCGCGGCCGAAGCGGCGCTGTGCGAAGAGGTGCAGCGAGCCTTCACCGGGCCGACGTTCCGCATGTACACGAGTTCCGACCCGATCGGCGCGGAGGTGGGGGCGGCATTGAAGAACGTGATCGCCATCGCCGCCGGGATTTGTCACGGGCTGGGACTGGGGTCGAACGCCATGGCGGCCTTGATCACGCGGGGATTGGCGGAAATTACGCGGCTAGCGGTTTCAATGGGGGCGAAATCGACGACGCTGGCCGGATTGGCCGGGTTGGGCGATCTGATACTGACGTGTACGGGCGAGCTGAGCCGGAACCGGCGCGTCGGCGTCGAACTCTCTAAGGGAAAGAATCTGGAGGAGATAACCGGTTCGATGCGGATGATCGCCGAGGGCGTGGAGAACACGTATTCGGCCGTTGAACTGGCGCGGCGGCAGGGCGTGTCCATGCCGATTGCCGAAACGCTCCACGCAATCTTTACGGACGGGAAAAGTCCGCACGACGCGCTTCGGGAGCTAATGGAACGACCGGCCGGCGCCGAAGCGTAGTTTATGTGATTTGAGTTAACATGTCGCCGCAACCTTTACCAGATGATCGGGTTCAGAAAGACATGATGGCTGTTGCCACTTTAGAGCGCGATGCGGAGTTGATGCTCCGGGTTCGCGATGGCGATACAGAGAGCTTTGCCTTGTTACTCGGTCGGCACCGGTCGCCGGTCATTCATTTTGTCTATCGCATGGTGCAAAACCAGCCGGTGGCGGAGGAACTGGCGCAGGAAGTGTTTCTGCGCGTCTACCGCAGCCGGGCTAACTATGAGCCGACGGCAAAGTTTACGACTTGGCTGTTTCGCATCGCCAGCCATCTGGCGTTGAACTGGATCCGGGACCGACGCCATGAACGCGGCCAGGAGAGCCTGGATGAGGCAACGCCCGACGGCATGGTCCGCCAGGTTTCCGACCGCGAGATTTCGAAAGAACAGGCGATGGTGCGGGAATCGAAATTTGAGGAAATTCGGCGAGCGATCCACAGTCTGCCGGAGAAACAGAAGGCAGCCGTGTTGATGCATAAGTACGAAGAGATGGAGTATTCTCAAATCGCGGGCGTATTGGAGTGTTCGGAGTCAGCCGTAAAATCGCTGCTCTTTCGTGCGTACGAATCTTTGCGCGCCCGCCTGGCGCACATGGCATAAGGGGGAATGGGATCATGCTCAATATCAAAATGACCTGCCCGCTGCAAACCGGCAATGCGGACGTGCTGCTGGATTACTGCGCCCGCTCCCTGGACGCCGAACGCAAGGCGATGCTGGAAAAGCATATGGAGAGCTGCGCCGAGTGCCGCGAAATGGCCGGAGCGCAGTCGCAAATCTGGTCCGCCATGGACGCATTCGAAGCCGAAACGATTTCGGCCGATTTTGATCGCAAATTGTACAATCGCATCGAAGAGTTGGAGCGCGTTCCGGCGTGGGAGCGATTCTGGGCTCCGGTGCGGGATTACCTGCAGGGCCAGCCGGCCTGGAGGCCGGTTCTTTCGATTGCCGCCGCCTCGGCCGTGCTGGTTGTGGTGTTCGTGGTCCGCGGCGATGTGCCGCAACCTGTGATTGAGCCTTCCGGCGCCATCATCGATGTTCGCGACGTTGAACAGGCCGAACACGTGCTGGAAGACCTGGAAATGCTGCGCCAGTTCGACGCCGGCAGCAGCGGAGCCAACGCGCAGAAAGAAGTGCTCTGATGCGGGTACTATCTATCATTGCCGCGGCGGTGTTCCTGTCCGTTTCCGTTTTCGCGGATCCGCAACCGGCGCTGAAGCGAAAGGGTCCGGGGTTTATGAAAAAGGGTCTCGGCGGCCCGACGCCGGACGTTGTCGAACGGTTCAGCCGTTTGACTCCTTCCGAACGGCGCGAGGCGCTGGAGAAATTGCCGCCGGAACGCCGCAGGATGATGGAGCGCCGGCTGGAGGCGTGGGCCAACACGACTCCGGAGGAGCGCCGTCGCCTGGAGGGATCGTATGCGCGTTTCCAGGAGATGACCCCGGAGAGGCAGCAGGAAGTCCGGCAGTTGTTCCGCCGCTTCAGCGAGACGTTTGAAGCCGATCGCCGGCCGAAGGCTCATAAAGCCGTTCGCGTGTTGAAGCAGGCGGATGCGGAAGAACGAAAGCGGATTCTTGGCTCGACGCCGTTGCAGAAGGAATTTTCCGACGACGAGCGAAAGTTGATCGAGCAGATGGCTAACGATCTGCCGGATCGGGAGTAGGATTCGGGCGCGAGGACCGCTCCCTGACGGATAATGCCACATACTTTTCCCTTTCCCGGATGTTGCTTACCCTTTGCCCGCCAGATTCGAAGATTTTCCGATTCAGCGCTGGACATTTCGAAGCGGAAGCTCTATTTTAAATTAGTAT
>CAMDKT010000419.1 GCA_945900935.1 Candidatus Sulfopaludibacter sp. SbA3
AACGATTCAAAAAGCTCATCGACCGATTGATCACTCTGTCCATTGAACGATCTCAACTCAAAATGAATATGGATAAGAAGCAGTGAGAGGGGGCGTTGTCAGGTTGGTGAGAACTCGGTAGTCTTGAGAGGCCATCGGGCAGGCTAAACTGTACCCGCGCAAGAAAAAGCGTCAGGCCTATCCGAGAGAAATTTGGCACAGCGCGAAGCCATTCCCAAGGCGCAAGGCGCAGTCATGACGAAAAGTATGTGGCATTAGCCTCCAGGTACGGATCGGCGCCGGAGGTTCCCTGGTCCATCCGATTGCGGGCCTGAATCAGATCCAGCAGCCCGGCGACATAGGCCGATCGCAGGAGGCTCCGAAAGCGCCCGCTTGATCTGGTACTGCACAAACATGCAGCCAGTATGCGCCGAGCCGGAACGTCTGCTCGGCTTAAATTACGGGTATCGGGCAGCGCTTGGGGGTGTGTCGGGGATAGATTTCGCCGAGCTTAGACTCAACAACGCACGGACACTTTGCAGATGTACGCCGCCAGGGCATCGATTCCACGGAGGCAATTTTAAGCTCCGACAGACTCCTGCAACCTTTTTTTGAATAACCGTGATGGCGGAAGAACCGCGAAGTCGAAAATCGCTTCCAATGGGCCGCAGACCATAAAGGCTTGCTTACGCGTCCGGCTCAGTTCGGGGCGCCGGGCCATTCTACGAAAAACATGAAAATGCTCTAAGGAAACAAAATCCGTGCTATATTGAAATCCTACCCGAAAGTGGTGTTCGCAGACGGGCGGGTTGACACTCGTTCATTGTTTCGATACACTCGTAAGGTTAGATGTAAATGTAGTGCAGTGAGTTGTAACTTCTGCCGCCGACTACCGTCGCACACTTGTTGCGGCCCGGTTTGTGGTCAGTCCCGCTATCCGCAAGGACATACGCGCCTGATGGGATATGGACTGTTTCCGAAGATCTACTTCCTAGCACATTCCAAAGTGCAAGTTTCGTGAGAGTGGGCATTCTGTGTCCAATCGCGATTCTACCGATCCTGTGGCTGTAATCCGAAGGCTCCCGCCGGGTGATTGGCTTGCCGAGAGGGTCATTTTTAACCGAATTCCAAATTTTGATGCAAATGCAAGGAGAAGGTATCAGTGCCTACCTTTAACCAACTCGTGCGCCTGGGCAGAAAACCCACGCGTTACAAGACGGCAAGTCCCGCGCTGCAGGCGTGTCCGCAAAAGCGTGGCGTTTGTACGCGGGTTTACACCACCACCCCGAAGAAGCCGAACTCGGCGTTGCGGAAAGTGGCGCGTGTCCGTCTGACGAACGGTATTGAAGTGACGACGTACATTCCGGGCGAAGGCCACAACCTGCAGGAGCACTCGATAGTGCTGATCCGCGGGGGCCGTGTGAAGGATTTGCCGGGTGTTCGTTACCACGTTGTGCGCGGAACGCTGGACGCCGGCGGCGTCGCCAACCGTAAGCAGAGCCGCTCGAAGTACGGCGCAAAGCGTCCGAAGCAGAAAGCGTAAGGGATTTCAGATATGCCGCGTAGAAGAAGAGCAGAAGTTCGCGAAGTGGCCCCGGATCCGATATTCGGATCGACGCTGGTAGAGAAGTTTGTGAATTCGCTGATGTGGGAAGGCCGGAAGGCCGTGGCGCAGCGGGTGTTTTACGCCGCCATGAACCGAGTCGGCGAGAAGAGCGGGGGCGAGGAATCGCTGAAGATCTTCAAGAAGGCTGTTGAGAACTGCAAGCCGATGTTGGAAGTGAAGACGCGGCGCGTCGGCGGCGCGAACTATCAGGTTCCGGTAGAAGTACCGCAGAACCGGCGGACATCGCTGGCGTTCCGCTGGCTGATTACGAATGCGCGGTCGCGGCCTGAAAAGGGCATGCCTGACCGGCTGGCGAATGAACTGCTCGACGCGGCGAATCTGCGCGGCGGAGCGATCAAAAAGAAAGACGACGTCCACCGTATGGCCGAGGCCAATAAAGCCTTCGCGCACTATCGTTGGTAGGGAGATCCGGCAAAGTTATTTATGGCTCGTACTGTACCACTTGAGCGAATGCGCAACATCGGCATCATGGCCCACATTGATGCCGGTAAAACCACGACCACCGAACGAATCCTCTATTACACCGGCCGCACGTACAAGATTGGCGAGGTCCATGAAGGCACGGCGACGATGGACTGGATGGAGCAGGAGCAGGAACGCGGCATCACGATCACATCGGCGGCCACGAGCTGCGAATGGCGCGACATCGCGATCAATATTATCGATACTCCCGGCCACGTGGATTTCACTGCGGAAGTGGAGCGATCGTTGCGTGTTCTGGATGGCGCGGTAGCAGTGTTCGATGCCGTAGCGGGTGTGCAGCCGCAGTCGGAAACGGTATGGCGGCAGGCGGATAAATACGGTGTGCCGCGGATCTGCTTCATTAACAAGATGGATCGGGCGGGCGCGGATTTCTTCCATTCGATCCAGACAATTGTGGACCGAATGAAGTGCAAGCCGGTGGCGATTCAGATCCCGGTGGGCGCGGAAGACAAGTTTTTAGGCATCGTGAACCTGGTGACGATGAAGGCGCGGATTTGGCGCGACGACACACTGGGCGCGAAGTTTGACGACGTCGAAATACCGGAAGAACTCCTGGAGCAGGCGCAAGAGTATCGCACGCTGATGATTGAAGCGATCTCCGAATGCGACGACGAGTTAACGCACAAGTATTTGGAAGGCGAAGAGCTGACCGAAGCCGAGATCATGCGTGGCATCCGAACAGCCACGATCGGGATGAAGATTTTCCCGGTTATCTGCGGTTCCTCCTTTAAGAACAAGGGCGTACAGGACATGTTGGACGCGGTGGTGGATTTCCTGCCTTCGCCGCTCGATATTCCGCCGGTGAAGGGGCTGAACCCCGAAACTGGCGAAGAAGTCCTTCGACCTTCGGACGACAACGCACCATTCTCGGGCCTTGTGTTCAAGATCATGACCGATCCGTTTGTCGGGCAACTTTGTTTTGTCCGCGTCTACTCGGGCAAGCTGTTGACGGGAACGAACGGCTACAACCCGGGCAAACGAAAGAGCGAACGCATTGGCCGCATTGTGAAGATGCACGCCAACAAGCGCGAAGAGATTCAGGAAGTGCTGGCAGGTGACATTTGCGCCTGCGTGGGCCTGAAGACGGTCCAAACCGGCGACACGATTTGCGATGAACGGAATCCGGTTGTGCTGGAAGCGATCGATTTCCCGAACCCGGTGATCCAACTCGCCATCGAGCCGAAATCGAAGCAGGACCAGGAAAAACTGGGCGTGGCGATTGCGAAGCTGGTGAACGAAGATCCGACGCTGCGCGTGAATACTGACCCCGAAACGGGCCAGACGATTCTAGCCGGCATGGGCGAGTTGCATCTGGAAATTATTGTTGAGCGGATGCGGCGCGAATTTGGCGTGGAAGCCAACGTCGGCAAACCGCAGGTCGCCTATCGCGAAACCATTCGTTCCAAGGCGGAAGGCCATGGCCGTCACGTGCGGCAGTCCGGCGGCAAGGGCCAATTTGGCGAATGCAAGATCCGGATTGAGCCGCTCGAAGAGGGCAAAGGTTTCGAGTTCGAGAACAAGACGGTTGGTGGAACGATTCCGAAAGAATTTATTCCAGCCATTCAAAAAGGCATTGTTGAACGCCTTGAAGGCGGCTTAATCGCCGGTTTCTCAATGTCGGACTTGAAGGTTCAGGTTTACGACGGCAACTATCACGACGTTGACTCTTCGGAAATGGCATTCAAGATCGCTGGTTCGCTGGCGATTCAGGATGCGGTGAAGAAGGCCAAGCCAGTGCTGCTGGAACCGATTATGTCGGTGGAAGTGGTTGTGCCGGATGAGTACATGGGGCCCGTTAACGGCGACCTGATCTCACGTCGCGGCCGGCTCGAAGGCATGGAAATGCGCGGTACGACGCAAGTTATCAAATCGATGGTCCCGCTGAGCGAGATGTTCGGTTACGCCACTGAATTGCGCAGCCGCACCCAGGGCCGGGCGAGCTTTACAATGCACTTCGGACGTTATGAAGAAGTGCCGGCGAACATAGCGACGGAAATCATCAGCAAGTCCCAGGGCAAGGTCACGACCTAGTCCGCTGCAAGCAAAAGTTTCTACAGGAGAATCCATACCATGGCGAAAGAGAAATTTGATCGATCCAAACCGCACGTCAACGTGGGCACCATTGGCCACATTGATCACGGGAAGACGACGCTGACGGCGGCGATCACCAAGACGCTGTCCAAGCACAATCCGAAGAACACCTTCCGCAGCTTCGACTCGATCGACAATGCGCCGGAAGAAAAAGCTCGTGGTATCACGATTGCGGCATCGCACGTGGAGTATGAGACGAAGAACCGTCACTACGCCCACGTCGACTGCCCCGGCCACGCCGACTACATTAAGAACATGATCACGGGAGCCGCGCAGATGGACGGCGCGATCCTGGTGGTGGCAGCGACTGACGGCCCGATGCCGCAGACGCGCGAGCACATTCTGCTGGCCCGCCAGGTGGGCGTTCCTTATATCGTTGTCGCTTTGAACAAAGTGGACATGGTGGAAGACACGGAACTGCTGGAACTGGTGGAGATGGAAGTTCGCGAACTGCTCTCGAAGTATGGCTTCCCCGGTGACGATTTGCCGGTGATCAAGGTCTCGGCTTTGGGCGGATTGAACGGCGAACCGCAGTGGGAAGCGGCGATTGACGAGTTGATGGAAGCGGTCGACAAGTACATTCCGATGCCGGCGCGCATCATTGACAAACCGTTCCTGATGCCGATTGAAGACATCTTCTCGATTCAGGGCCGCGGCACGGTTGTGACGGGCCGTATCGAGCAGGGTATCTGCAAGGTCGGCGAGGAAATGGAAATCGTCGGGTACCAGGACACGAAGAAAACGGTTGTGACGGGCGTTGAAATGTTCAAGAAGTTGTTGGACGAGGGGCGCGCCGGGGACAACGTGGGCCTGCTGTTGCGCGGAATCGACAAAGAAGGCGTGGAGCGCGGACAGGTGATTGCGAAGCCTGGCTCGATCAAGCCGCACAAGAAGTTTAAGGGTGAAGTCTACGTGTTGTCGAAGGAAGAGGGCGGGCGTCATACGCCGTTCTTCAACGGCTACCGACCGCAGTTTTACTTCCGGACCACGGACGTGACGGGTGTGGCGCATTTGCCCGCAGGCACGGAAATGGTGATGCCGGGCGATAACGTACAGATGGAAATTGAACTGATCACCCCGATCGCCATGGACAAGGGTTTGCGCTTCGCGATTCGCGAAGGCGGGCGAACGGTTGGTGCCGGCACTGTGGCGGAGATTGTTTCCTAACCGGCGAGATTTAGTTTAACGAGAACTTAGGTACCCGAATATGGCCAGAGAGATCATTACGTTGCAGTGTACAGAGACGAAGTTGAAGTTGTACACGACGACAAAGAACAAGAAGAAGACGACCGAGCGTTTGGAGCTGATGAAGTACAATCCGAAGCTGCGGAAACACACTTTGCACCGTGAAGTGAAGTAGCCTGCCTTTTGGAACGGCGGCGTTTTACTGTACACTGTAAGTAGCCTTGCTTCCGCGGAAGTTCGACGGAAGACTGCCGGTACAGGGGCGTAGGTTTAACGGTAGACCAGCGGTCTCCAAAACCGCGTGTGGGGGTTCGAATCCCTCCGCCCCTGCCATCTTTTCTGGGGATGGCAAGACG
>CAMDKT010000420.1 GCA_945900935.1 Candidatus Sulfopaludibacter sp. SbA3
GGCCGCGGAAACGCCCCCACTGATCGCATTACATTCGACGATCTCGGCGAACACTTCACCGGAATCCATTTTGAAGCCGCCCGCCCCGCTCCCTGCGGATTACTCAATTGATCCTGGTTGATGGCATCTCAGGACGGTTTGCCCGGGGACGCCACCACCCATCGCGCGAGCGCCTCGCCCAACTGTACATGGCTGATCGGCTTGGTGACGTAATCGTCCATCCCGGCGGCGAGGCAGTCCGCGCGGTCGCTCAGCGCGGCCGCGGCGGTCACCGCAATGATCGGGGTGCGCGTTAGGCCAGACTCGTTTGACCGGATTTGACGCGTCGCGCCGAAGCCGTCCAGCCGAGGCATATGACAGTCCATCAGAATCAGATCGAACCTGTTTAGTTTTGCCGCTTCCACCGCCTCCAATCCATCTACGGCAACGGTTACCCGGCACGCCCATTTTTCCAGCAGCCGCGTGGCCACCTTCCGGTTAACCGCATTGTCCTCAACCAACAATACGTGAGTGCCGCTAAAGTCCGGCGAGTTTGTAACGGGCGGCGGGCGGTGCCTTGCGGTCGAGCGCTGGGTGCCCGGGGCGATCACTCGCCGCAATGCGTTCTGAAGATCGTGCAATCGCACGGGCTTGCGAAGCGTCTCAGCGCTCGCCGTTTCCGTCGACGTTATCAGCAATATCGTCGGCAAATCGCTGAATTCCGCCGCGAGGGCCCCTTGATTCACAATGGCGACATCATAGGGCGGCTCGGAACAGGGCGTCGCGCCAAGAGCCAGTAAATGATTTGTCAGACTCTCTTGCGTGGTTTCGAAGCCCGCAGCCAATCGCACCCGCAAGCCGGTCAGGGCCGGATCGAAGCTGACATCCTCATGTGGCTTCGCCTCCGCCGCAACGGTGAAAGTAAAGGTCGATCCGTTCCCGATTTCGCTTACCCCGCCAATCATGCCGCCCATCTTCTCCGCCAGCAGTTTGGAAATGGTCAGTCCTAATCCGGTCCCCCCATAACGGCGCGTGGTGGAAGTATCGGCTTGCGTGAACGGTTCAAATAGCCGGTCAATCGCTTCGGACCCGATGCCAATTCCGGTATCGTGGACTTCAAAATGCAGGCCTTTCTCCCATCGCCGGACACGGACCACCACTTCGCCCCGCTCCGTGAACTTCACCGCGTTCCCTAACAGATTCAAGAGTATCTGCCGAATTCGCGACGGATCTCCCACCGCCGCGCGCGGCAGACCCGGCGCGAACAGGCAATTCAGTTCCAGACCCTTCTGATGCGCCTCCCCGGCCAGCACCAGCAACGCATCTTCAACCAGTACCCGAGGCTCGAACACGATCGACTCGAGCTCCAGTCGCCCCGCCTCTATCTTCGAAAAGTCGAGAATATCGTTGATCAACGTCAGCAGCGCCGCCGCCGACGCCTTGGCCGTTTCGGCCAGGTCATACTGCTCCGGCGTTAACGCGGTCTCCAACAGCGCTTCCGTCATGCCGATAATCCCGTTCATCGGCGTCCGGATCTCATGGCTCATCGCCGCCAGGAACTGGCTCTTGGCGAGGTTGGCTTCCTCGGCCCGCGCCGTTCGATCCCTGACCTTTGCGTCCAGCCCGTCCATCACAGTTTGCAGCTCTTCATGCGAGGTCCGCAGACGCTCCGATAGCCCCGTGAATTCGCTGTCAAGTGTGACCAGTTCGGCCGGCTCGTCCTCCATTTCTTTTCTCTGCCCGGCTTGCCGCCCGGACGCGAGACCCTGCTGGACGATCCGCTTCACCAGTTCTCCCACCGGGTCCGTCACCCGCTTGGCCACCAGATGCGCCAGTACCCACGCGCCCATCATCCCAAAAATCAGCCAGCCCGCCGACGTCGCGTAATACGCCCGAACCTCGCGCTCGATGCTGACGCGCGGCCGCCATACGGTAACCACCCATGCGAGTTTGGCCATTTTTGCTCGCGTTCCCACGTTTGCTTCATTCTCTCCGAACGAAAAGATCCGGCCCGCTTCCCCGGCTGCCGCGCTCGTCAGCTCGGTTCCTGCCAGCGAGTCCAAGAACGCATGTCCCGCATTCGGGCTGGCGTAGACCACACGGTTTTGCCGGTCTAAGATCACCAGCCGACCGTCATCCATTCCCAATATGTTGCGGGAAGACCTTTCCAGCGAGTCCAGGTTGAGCGATCCTTCCACAATCCCCATAAATTCCCGTCGTTCATTCCGCACCGCCGCGCTGATGGCGACGATCGGATCTGTCCCCATCGAACGTCCCTGGAACGCATCGGAGACATAGGTGTCGCTTGTCATTCGCGCTTCGCGAAAATAGGCCCGGTCGCTGACGTTGAGACGAAGCGACAGCGCGTCGTGGCCATCCGAGGTCCGCGTTGGTTGCGTCGCAATCACGTCGCCGTCGGCGTTAGTTCCCAAAAAAGTCCGGAAACTGGGATAGCTCGCGTGCGCGCGAACGAGCCACCCCTGTAGAGCCGGGCCGGAGAATGCGCCCGCTCCTTCGCTGTTTCTTGCCAGCACCTCTATCGCTCTCACATGTTTTTCCAGGTACGCCTCCACCATATCTCCCGCGGCGCGGGCGGCCTCTTCCAGTTGCCGGCCGGCGGTTTCGCTCACTCGCCGCTCGAATGTCTCCCCTGCATGAAAATTCATGAATAGGATCGGCAACACCGCCATGGACGCCATCGCCTCGGCGAGCTGGCCCTGAAAGGGAATCCGTCCGGCGCGCGCCGGATCCGGCCCGCTCATCAATCGCCGTATCGGCCGGAATTGCAACAGAAGACTCGCGATCAGGATGTTGATTACGCCATTGATCAGATCCTTCCCCACGATCAATGCGATTTGTTCCCAACCCGTGCCGTTGACAAAATAAAAGTACGGCACCATCACCGCCGCGCCGGCAAAAACCCAATAAGCCGCAACCGCCGGCAGCGGCGACATCCCTCGCCGCACCAGACGATGTACCGCCAGTGCCTCGCCGCAACTCACCACGAAAAACATCGGATGGCCGAACGACGTGATCGTCCTCGAAGTCGAAATCGCCGCCGCGATTACCGCTGTTCCCCGTCCCTCAGCCAGCACTAGCAGCAGATAGAAAATGCCGCCGAATTGAAATTCGGCCTGGCGCAGCAAGCTGTATGGCAAATAGTTCACCACAAGGCCGAGCAAGCCGCATCCAAGCGCCAAAAAGCATCGCCGTGGTCCAATCGATTTTACGCGGGATAGCAACGAAGTAATCAAGGGATCCCCTCTTACGGTGTCGCGCCCACGGCCAGTATCGGAGACACCGGGGACCGCCACTGCGAATCTCGCAGCGTGTCGTTTAACAGCTTATCATTTCCCAAACCCCTTCGCGCACCGGAATCCAATGTTCGGGCTCCGCTCACCCGAACGAGCCCAACTCCGGTGCGCGCACGTCAGAAAATCCGGCTTGTCAAACCACGAGCCGCCTCGCAAGACCCGATAAATCCCCTTCGCCGGCCCCAGGGGATTCCGCTCCGGTGCCTCCGCATAATACTCTTTCCCGTACCAATCCGAAGTCCACTCCCACACATTGCCGACAATGTCGCAAAGCCCCATCCGCGTCCGAGGCAGACTGCACACCGCCCCCGGCCCCTGCAAGCCATCAAACCGTGCGTCGGCAGGCTTTGGCGCCCGGTCCCCCCACGGATACTTCTCTTCCTCATTCAAACCCCGGCACGCCCGCTCCCATTCGGCCTCCGTCGGCAATCGCTTCCCCTTCCAGGCGCAGTAGCCCGAAGCGTCTTCCCAACTCACATCCGCCACCGGGAACTGCTCCTTCCCCGCCGGAGCCACGCCATTCGCCCACACCGGCGGCGTCCGATGCCGCGTCGCCTTCACAAACGACGCATACTCCCCCACCGTCACTTCATGCGTATCCAAATAGAACGGGTCCACAAACACGTTTCGCACTGGCAAATCATCCCGCAGCGGATTCGGATACCACGCCACCTTCGTCTCCGGGTCTTCATAAGTACGCCCGCGCCGAAACTCGCCGCCAGGGAAAAACACCATCCCCGTCTCCGCGCCGAACACCACGCCGGCCACCGCTAACCAAATGAATCTCATCCGTAAATCGAAGCAATCTCGTCGGTCGGAATGAAGCCATTGGCGCCCAACCGGTCCACGTACGCGTAAGTCCGGCCCGAAGGGAGTCCCTCCACTTCCTTGCCCCAATCTATCCCCAGCGCCGAATAGATCGTCGAAACGACGTTCTCAATCCGAGGCTGCTCTTTATTCTTCCAGCCCGTATCCTCGCACTTCGATCCGTCGATATTCGTCCGTCCCAGCACCAATCCGCCCTTCACCCCCGCGCCCGCGAACAGGGCAGGGAAGCACGGGTTGTAATGGTCGCGCCCGGCCATGTGGTTCAACGCCCCCGTGGTCCGGCCGAACTCGCTCCCCGCCACCACCAGCGTCTCATCCAGCAGCGTCTTCCCCGGCGTCGCCTTCGACGGCGTCCGCGCCAAATCCTCCAGCAAACTCGAGAACGCCGGGTCAAACTCCTCGATCAACTTATAATGATTCGACGACGCCTCGCGATCCCAGATCTTCACATGATGATCCCAGCCCGGATGGCAGATATGGACATAATGCGTCCCGGCGTCCTGCATCAACACATTCCGCGTCAATGCGCACGACAGCCCCACCGGCGTCTTCCCATACCGCGCCTTGTCCTCGTCGCTGATCTGAAACGCCGCCGGCCACCGCGAATCCCCAATCAACCGGTGCGCCGTCTCGCTGAAGTTCTCAAACGTTTTCATTTCGGAGCCGTAAGAAGCCATCCGCGGCGCTTCCGATTTCCGCAGCGCCTCCAACAGCCGCCACCGCTCTTCCACTAACTCAATCGCCTTCTCGTC
Organism: Candidatus Sulfopaludibacter sp. SbA3; assembly: GCA_945900935.1. Taxonomy (GTDB): domain Bacteria; phylum Acidobacteriota; class Terriglobia; order Bryobacterales; family Bryobacteraceae. The sequence continues at coordinate 4,874 of CAMDKT010000420.1, forward strand.
CAGCGCCATCCCCTTCAGCGCCGCCTGCGGATCCAAATCAAACACTGAGAACTGCGCCGGCAGGAATCCTGTCGCCAACGCCCCCGCCGCGCCCTTCTCCAAGTTAAACGAAAGGTAAGTCGGGAATGTATCGGTCTCTCGACGCCGTGACTCCAACTCCGCCGCCACCACCGATCCAATCGCCGGTATCTCCTTGGCGAACGCCAGATTCATCTGCCGCCCCGTTTGCACATAATACTGCCCGCGGAAATGTACCTGCTCATGACTCCGTAATGACCGCAGGATACAAACCTTGTCCATCACCTTTTCCACCTTCGGGAATAGGAAATGCGACAGATACACGCCATTCTTCAATTGCCGGACATCGAAGTCCTTTTGCGTCGCCGGATTCTCTTTGAAGTCAAATCCATCCACATGGCTGATCGCGCCGGAAAACTCGTAATAGATAACATTCCGCGCAGTGCCTCGCGGTGTGTTCTTGTGCGATGCCGCCCCTACTTTCAATGGCCACAACGACGTCGCCGCCGCCCCCGCCAATCCCAATCCGCCAAACTGGAGCAGATCCCTCCGCGTTGGCAATAACTCCCCAACTGTCTTTGTGGTGTTCATGTTAGTAGTTGTAAAGGAACTCGGCTAAATTCAACAACGCCCACTGTAAGTTCTGCGCCCCGGTTACCCGATCCTTATCGAGCGCCGAAACCGCAATCTGTTTCTCATCCTTTTGCGGATACCGCGCCAATGTGCCCAGGAACATCTCCTCCACAACGCGCGAATTATCCCCGTGCGTGGCGAGCAAATTCTGCACCCGGCTGTCTTTCTCCGCCAGCACCCGGTCA
>CAMDKT010000421.1 GCA_945900935.1 Candidatus Sulfopaludibacter sp. SbA3
ATTTCTGCTTCAACGTAGGAAACTCCCGTTAGGTCTCCCCACGGCGTCTGCACGATTTACGCTCCGGCACCGAAGGCGTTGCCGTTGACCTTGAATCGGGTAATTCCGGCCGACAATGCCAGTTGCGTCAGGCCGGCAACGTTGTTGACGCTGAGCTTTTTCATCATCGTCTTGCGGTAGCTCCGGACGGTTTGCATGCCGAGGTCGAGCATGACCGCGATCTCCTTGCTCGTCTTTCCTTCAGCCACCAGGCGCAGGACCTGCAATTCCCGGGGGGAAAGCCCATCAAGCATCGCCGGCACCGGCTTAGGTTCCATATCGCCGCGTTGAATCCGGACCAGCAGTTTTTCCGAAACTTGCGGGCTCAAGTAAAAGCCGCCTTTGGCCACGGTCCGCAGCGCGTCTACCAGATCGCAGTCCGACGCCTTCTTCAATACGAAAGCGCGGGCACCGCTGCGAATCGCGCTCACCACCGAGTGTTCATCATCGTACATCGAGAGGATGATGACCTTCGCACCGGGCGAGTGCCGCAGGATTTCCGTAGTCGCTTCGACGCCGTTCAAGCCCTGGAGTCCGATATCCATCACGACGACATCGGGGTTTAGTTTCTTGCAGAATTGCACTGCGTCGGTGCCGTTGTCGGTTTCGCCAACGACGACGAAATCACCATCGACCCGCAGGATGGCCTTGATGCCATCGCGGAGAATTTTGTGGTCGTCGACAAGCAAGACGTTGAAGGGCATACTTTGGCCGACGGTGTTGCCCGGAGGAACAATCCCGCCTCAAATTGTTTGGATCTTAATGATTGTACCCCTTCTGCGGGTAGAATCAATACGCAAATGCAGGTTAGCGATACCCGCATACGATTCCATCAGGATCAATCCTGTGCCTGGCGGGTGGAGCCGGGTCTTTTTTGGGTTAAAACCGCGGCCGCGGCCGGCCACTTCGGCTTCAAGGCCGGTTCCTGTCATTACGACGCGCACTCCAACCGCGTTGGGGCCTGCGTGGTCATGCGAAAGCCGCGCCATTTCCGCGGCGCGGCTCTCTTTTTCAAACAACATGGCGGCCAATCTGTCGACGATGGCGGGGTTAGGGCCGCGGACGCTCCTTTTGTTTGGCGGGTTCGCCGCCCGTAGGAGCCGTGCCTTCTCGGGCTTTGCGCTCCATTCGCGGCTACTTTCTGGCCAGCGCTTTCCGCGCGGTTACAGCCACGTCCTTGCCGGTCATTTTGTAGTGGACCAGCACCTCTTCCGGCGTCCCGCTTTCGGCGTAATAGTCACCCATGCCGTGGAACTCCATCACGCACGGATTGGTCTCACAGACAACCTGGGCCACTCTCACGCCGAGGCCGCAACTGGTGAAATGCTCTTCGGCAACGACGATGCAGCCGGTGTTTTTGGCCGCGTTGGCGATGGCTTCGCGGTCAATCGGCTTGATGGTATGGATGTCGATGACGCCGGCCGAGACGCCTTCGTCCTCCAGAATCGCGGCGGCGCGAATGCACTCGGCGACCATTAAACCGGTGGAAATCAGCGTAATGTCCTTGCCTTCAATCAGCGTGATCGCTTTGCCCAATTCGAACTTTTGGCCCGGCGCGTAGATGGCCGGCACCTTCACGCGACCGGCGCGGAGGAAGATAGGGCCGTCGTGATAAGCGGCCAATTTCACGAGCTCAAACGTCGCCACTTCATCGGCCGGGCTGATGACTGTGAATCCGGCGAGCGAACAGGCCAGACTCAAATCTTCCACCGACATTTGCGACGGACCATCTTCGCCGATCGAAATGCCGCTGTGGGTGCCAACCACTTTCAGCGGAATCTGCGAATAGGCGACATTGACCCGCAACTGCTCAAATCCTTTGTTCAGAACGAAGGCGGAGAAGCTGGCGACAAAAGCGATTTTGCCGCTCGAGGCGAGTCCCGCGCCGATGGAAACCATGTTTGCCTCGGCGATGCCGCAGGAGAAAAACCGTTCGGGAAATTCCTTTGCGAAGAGGTGGGTAAATGTCGACTTAGACAAGTCAGCGTCGCAGACGACGACGTTTGAATCGGCTTTGCCGAGTTCAACCAGCGCCTTGCCAAACGCCTCGCGGGTGGCCGCGCCGAGCTTCAATTCAAACTTCTCTTTCACGCTCATGCGCCAATCTCCTGCAATGCTTTCTCAACTTCGTCTTTGGTCGGCGCAACGCCGTGGAACTTCGGATTATTCTCCATGAAGGAAACGCCCTTGCCCTTGATCGTGTTGGCAATCAATACCGTCGGTTTGCCCTTCATCGCGGCGGCATCGGCGAACGCCTGCTGCAACGCGGCGATGTCATGGCCGTCCAATTCAATCACGTTCCAGCCGAAGGACCGCCATTTGTCCGCAAGCGGCGCGACCTCCATGATGTCCTTCACAAACCCGTCCAACTGAATCTTGTTGTAATCCACAATCGCGACAATATTGTCGACCTTGTGAAACCCGCCGTACATGGCGGCTTCCCATATCTGTCCCTCTTGAATTTCGCCATCGCCGAGCATGACGAATACGCGCGCAGGCGACTTATCCAATCGAGCCGCTTCGGCCATTCCCAGGCCCAGCGACAATCCCACTCCCAACGAACCCGTTGATGCCTCAAACGCCGGAATGAACCGCCGGTCCGGATGCCCCTGATAGATGGAACCCAGGCTGCGAAGGGTGTTCAGGCTGTCGGCCGGCGTATACCCCGCTTCGGCAAAAACAGCGTAGATCACCGGCGCGGCGTGACCTTTGGAGAGGATAAAGCGGTCCCGCTCGGGCCACTTCGGATTCGCCGGATCGTGACGCATCACGTCGAAATACAGCGTAACCAGCGTTTCCACCGCCGATAATGACCCGCCGGGGTGCCCCGACTTCGCGGCGCCGATCATGGTAACAATGTGGCGGCGCACCCGTCTGGCGATCGCTTGCAATTCACCAATATCGCTCGTTTTTTGCATAACTTCTCTCTACTCTAGCACCTGCGGACGCCGTTACCGGACCGCGACCGCAAGGGAGCCGGTGCGAAATTACTTACATCGCTGTATTTAGAAACCCTGGACCTGCATTACCATGAAGCAGAGGCTAATCGGAGGCATCATGCGAGCGACCCTTCTTCTGTTCATTTCGGCTGGACTTTCCATCGCGCAACCCGCCGCGGATTCCGCATCCCATTGCGTGGTAATTAGCGAAGGCGCCCCGGCGCTGCCCGCCCAATTATTGGAAGGCCAAGGGAAGATTGATTTTCCCATCACGACGGCCAATCCCGAGGCGCGCAAGTTCTTTGAACAAGGCGTGGCGCAAATGCACTCCTTCTGGGCCCGGGAAGCCGAGCGCAGTTTCCTGCAAGCGGCCAAGCTCGATCCGGCCGCCCCGATGCCCTGGTGGGGCGTAGCCATGGTTGCCGCCGGCGATTACCGGCCGCATTTCCAGCTCGTCCGCGATAAACATTTGCCGGGTACCTTACCCTCCACGCCGAATGCCAAACGCTCGCTGGCCGCGGCTCGCCGGGCGCGGGAATTGGCGGCTCTCCCCGGCCAGGCAACGGAGACGGAAAAGCTGTTCATCGACGCCATCTGGGCACGCCGCAATCCGGATTCTCCCGATCCCGACGCCGCCTACACCGCCGGGCTTCGGCGCGTCATCGCCGCCAATCCGAAAGATCCCGAGGCCCGAACTTATCTCTCGCTGCATTTGATGGACGGGTTTAACACCCCGGCTAGGGAGCCGCGTCCCGGCAGTATGGAAGCCGTGGAAATCCTGCGTCAGTTGACGCGCGAATTTCCTGGCCATCCGGGCGCGCATCATTATGTGATTCATGGCTGGGAAGGGTCGAACTTTGCCAAAGACGCCTGGGACAGTTGCAAACAGTATGCCGCGCTGGTCCCCAACATCCCCCACGCCTTGCACATGCCGGGCCACATTTACGCGCAGACAGGCAAGTTGAAGGAGGCGCAGGCGGCCTTCACCGCGGCTGCCGTTCTGGAGCGGAAATTCATGGCCGCCGATAAGGATTACGGCAACGGACACCATGGCCACAATATCCACTTTCTGTCTGTCGCGCTGGCTGCCGATGGGCAGTTTGACTCCGCCTTCGCCGCCGCGAAGGAACTGCTGGGACTCGCTGAAACGGACAAGGAAAAAAAGACGCCAGACGCCCATCGCACAGCCTTTCGGCAAGGTTCGTTTGCAATGGTCCGGTCGCTGGTCTGGGCCGAAAAGTGGGACGAGATTCTCACCGGATCCCTGCTTCCGGAACTGACCACGCCGCGCGAAAAATTCTGGCGCCATTGGGCCCGCGGACTCGCATTCAGCGCAAAGAAAGACGTGACCGCCGCGACCGCGGAGCTGGCGGCGATGCGGGCCGTCCAACTCGATTTTGAGAAACAGGTTAAGGCGTCTCCGCCGAGGGAGTTCGGTGTGGCCATGCAGGAATTGCAGGGCTTCATCGAGCTGGCGCAGGGAAAATCGAAGCGTGCCTGGAAAGTGTTGGAGTCAGCCTCGAAAGCGGAAAGGGCGCTTCGATACAATGAACCGCCAATCTATCCCCGGCCGGTGGCCGAAGCCTGGGGGCAGGCCGCGCTCCGCTCCGGAAATCGGAAGCTCGCCGAAAAGGTCTTCCGCATCGCGCTCCACGAAATGCCGGAAAGCCGGATTCCGCTCGAGGGTCTGCGGCAATTGACCACCCGCCGGCAGGACGGTCAGGTTTCCGGCGGCAACTAAAAATATGGGAAGGGTGCGGATCGCCGGCGCGGGATTGGCCGGGTCCGCCGCGGCAATCGCCGCCATCAAGGCCGGGGCTCCCGTTTGCATGTGGGATCCGTCCAGAATCCCTAAACACAAGGTCTGCGGCGAGTTCCTGACGCCTGAAATCGGTCCGGTTTTGCGACGGTTGGGGTTATGGGAGCAATTCCTGGCCGCCAATCCCGCGCGCATGACCCGAATACGGCTCATCTTCGGTTCTAACGCCACCGAAAGCCGGCTTCCGGAACCCGCCTTCGGGCTGAGCCGATTCCGCCTGGATGCCCTTATGCGGGAGGAGGCCGAGCGCTGCGGTGCCGAATGCATTGTCGAGCGGGTTCCGGGCCGGGTGGACGTCGTCGCGCACGGCCGCCAATTCGCGGCCACCGGCCACGACCGGCTTTTCGGCTTCAAGGCCCACTTCCGCGGCCCGGCCAGTGACGCCGTCGAACTCTATTTCTTCGATGATTTCTACGTTGGCGTCAATTCTGTGGAAGACGGCCTCACCAATGTGTGCGGCATGGGATCGGAAGCCGGACTGCGCCGGTTCGGGTTCGATTATGACTCGCTGACCGCGACTCATCCCGCGCTGGCTGAACGGCTGAAGCCCATGCGGCGGACGATGGAATGGCTGACGACCGGGCCGCTGGTATATCAGTCCCGGCTGCATGACTCATCAGCCCAGGAATTCCTCGCCGGCGACGCTTTGCAGTTTGTCGACCCCTTCACCGGAACCGGAATGACCATCGCGATTTGGACCGGCGCGCTGGCCGGCCAGTATGCGGCTGAAAATCGACCGGCGGCCGAATACTACAAAACGGTTCGCGATGGGATCGCCAAGCAATATCAGTGGTGCGGGTTATTGCGCTCCGCGATGCAGAAGCGGTGGCCAATGCGCTTGGCACCGCTGATTCCCCCCGCCTGGCTTTACGCGCTGACGCGGCCAAAATTAGAAAGCCGGT
>CAMDKT010000422.1 GCA_945900935.1 Candidatus Sulfopaludibacter sp. SbA3
GCGCCCGCTTCCGCTTGGTCTCCTCCCTTTCCGCCGACAAAGCCGGCAATCTCTACCTCACTGACGCTGCCGCCATTTCGCTCTCCCGCATTATTCCCGCTGGCCGCCTGGAAGTCCTCACCACCCGTTCGGCTACCTTCGGCGCGCCCGTCGATGTCGCCGTTGATCCCGCCGGTACCGTCTACTTCGCCCAACTCGGCTCCGCCGTCATCTGGCGTCTTCAGCCCAATAACAACGTCGAGGTCTTCGCCGGCGACGTCGTCAGGGAGGGCTTCACACCCTCCGGCACCCCCCGCGATCGTGCTCTGTTTGGCGATGAGCTTCGTCTCGCCCTCGATACGCGTGGAAATCTCATCGTCGCCGATCGCCGCAACGCCCGCCTGCGCCGCGTCTCCGGCGTCGTCGATTCGCTTGCCGGCTCGAATACAAACTACGCCGGCGAGTCCGGCCCCGCCACCGCCGCGATCTTCTACGCTCCCGCCGCCATTGCCCAAAACCGCGCCGGCACGTACTACTTCTCCGACACCGCCGCCCGCATCGTCTTCTCCGTCGATTCCAAAGGCGTCATTCGCCGCTTCGCCGGCAACGGCATTCTCAACAGTCCCTTCACCGACGGCCGCGCCGCCCTCGAAGGCGCATTCGGCAGCCCCAGCGGTGTCGCCGTTGACATTGCCGGTAACGTCTATGTCGCTGATGACGATTGCGCCATTCGCCGCATTGGCTCCGACAACGCCATGCGCCTCCATGCCGGCATCCCCAACCTCTGCGGCGATTCCAAAGACGGTACCGCGCTCAAGGACGCCCGCTTCGGCCGTCTCCGCGGTCTCACCATCGACGGCGGCGGCAATATGTTCGTCACCGATATTACCAATCACAAGGTGTGGCGTATCGGCGCCGATGGCGTCGTCCGCACCTTCGCCGGTACCGGCTCGCCCGGCACCACCACGTCGCTTCCCGCCGTACAGGCCGCGCTCAACACGCCTCTCGCCGTTGCGGTCGCCGCCGATGGCGTCGTCTACATTGCCGATCAGTTGAACAATCGGCTAGTCCGTGTCGGAACCGATGGAGGCTTAACGACCGTCGCCGGTATCGGTCAACGCGCCTCCACCGGGGATAACGGCCCCGCCACTTCCGCCGCCGTGAACTTTCCCTCCGGGGTCGCCGTGGACTCCGCCGGAAACATATATCTCTCCGAACAAGGCGGCCACCGCGTTCGCCGAATTAGTCCCGCTGGCAGCATCACTGCATACGCCGGCACCGGCTTCCCCGGCGCTCGAGGCGACGGCGCGATTGCCACTGCCGCCCAACTCCGTTCCCCCGCCGGCATCCTACTCAATCCCGCCGGCGAACTCCTCATCGCCGACCGTGACAATGGCCGTATCCGCCTCATCCTCAACGGAGCGCCCGCCGTCAGGTTCTCCACCGCTCCGGTCACCGTCAACCCCGTCGCCGGCCAATTCGCCACTCGCGGCACCATTGAACTGCCAACCCCTGTCCCCGGTCTCTTGTTTGAGGCCAGCGTTCGTAACGCCCCCTGGCTCACCGTCTCTCCGCCGCGGGGCACGCTGCCAGCCACGCTATTTTACGAAACCAACAGCGCCGGCCTGGCCGCGGGTGACTACTCCGGACAAATCGTTGTTACCGTTTCCTCCGCCATCCCTCGTGAAACCCTCATTCCCATCACGCTGCGCGTCCCCGCGCCGCCCACTCGCCCGTTCCTCATTTCCGGCAATGCACGGTTGACCCTTTCGGCCATCCGCGGCGGTTCCGCGCAACAAACCGTTCCCATTTCCAATCCGGGAGCCAGTCCAATTACAATTACCGCCGCCTCCAACCGCGGCGAATTCCTCACCGTTTCGCCAACTCAACTGATCATCCCGTCCGGCGAAACCGCCAGTTTCACCGTCACCGCCGCCGCCGGCACGCTCGCCCCCGGTACCTATTCCGGCGTGACAACATACACCGCCGGAAATACCGTTTTCACCGTTAACGTCTCTTTCAACGTCTCGGCCGGTCGCCCGCGCCTGCTGCTTTCACAAACCGGGCTGTCCTTCCGCGCCGTCTCCGGCGGCGCTGTCCCGCCCGCGCAAATCATTTATGCCACGCCCCCGGAACGCCTCACCGTCCAGGCGATTACAATTACCGGCACCCCCTGGCTCTCCGCCGCCATCGCCGGAAACCAGATTACCGCCAAAGTGAATCCGCAGGAACTTCCCACCGGCGACCACTTCGGCCGAGTCGTGGTGTTTGATTCCGCCTCCCCAGCCATTCGCCAGGTGCTCACCGTCCTTCTTCAGATTCTGGCCCCTGGCACCGATCCCGGCCCGGAAGTCTTCCCCTCCGCCCTTTTGTATACAACGACCGTCGGCGGAGAAGTCGCCGGGCAAGACGTGGAATTGGTCCTGCACACCAACCGCAGCGCTTCCTTCTCGGCTACCGGCGCAACTTTCGGTGGCGAGCCCTGGCTTTCATTCTTCCCCTCCGGCGGTAGCGTCTCCGGGAGCTCCCCGGCGCGAATCACAGTGCAACCCGATCTCACCGGCCTCGCTCCCGGCGTTTTCCGAGGCAACGTCACGCTACAACTGGACGACGGCCAGACGCGCACCGTCTCCATCCTCGCCGTCATCACCCCATCCGCCGCCAAATCCGCCGATCGTCAAGCGTCGAGCTGCTCCAACACCGGACTCTTCCCCCAGGTCCTCGCCCCAGCCGCCAACTTCCGCGTCTCCGTCGGAGAACCCGTCCGGCTCGCCGCCCGCGTCGTGGATGGATGCGGCAATCTTCACCAGCCCGAGAGCGGTGGCACCGCCGGCGTCTCCGTCACCGGCATCGGTACCCAGGTCGTCAATCTGACTCACATCGGCAGCGGCGTCTGGGAAGGTACCGTCACGCCCAACGCCATCCAGGCAGCCAGCACTCTCACGTTCCTCGGCATCTTCTCCCGCGGCACTTTCCTCCAACTCGGCGCCGAAAAGGTGAACGGCGGCATCACCAGCGCTCCGCGGCCAGTGGTCTTTAATGACAGCCTCACCGACGCCGCCAGCTTCCAATTCGGCGTGCCCGTCGCCCCCGGAACGCTGGTGTCCCTCTTCGGCGCCAATCTCAGTGCCGCTAACGCCGTCCCCTCCACCCTCCCCCTCCCTACAGTCCTCGCCGATGTCGAAGTCCGTTTGAACGACGTTCCCCTCCCACTGCTCTTCGCCGGCCCCAGTCAGGTCAACGCCCAGATTCCTTACAATCTCGCCTCCGACGAAGAGTATCAACTGGAAATCCGGCGCGGCGGCGCCATCACCACCCCCCACCCCATCGTCATCTCCCAAGCCCTTCCCGGCGTCTTCACGGTGGATCAATCCGGCCAAGGCCAGGGCCACATCTACCGCGCCCTCGCCGACGGCTCCCAGCGACTGGCCGACGCCGCCAACGCGGCCGCCGCCGGTGACGTCCTGGTCATCTACTGCAACGGGCTCGGCCTCACCAACCCCGCTGTTACCGCCGGCACCGCCGCGCCCTTTTCACCGCTCGCCGTTGCCGCCAACACCGTCGCCGTCTCGATCGGCGGCCGGAATGCCGCCATCGCCTTCGCCGGTTTGGTCCCCGGATTCACAGGGCTGTATCAAATTAACGCCGTCGTTCCCGTTGGCGTTACCCCGAGCGCCGCGGTTCCGGTCGTTCTCACTGTGGCTGGCCAATCCAGCGTGCCCGTAACTATGGGCATTCAACCCTAGCTAGGCACCCTTGGCGGTTGTAATTGGAGCGGAGGGCTCACTGATCTTCTGGTAGATTTTTTCGAGCATGACGCGGTCCTGGTCCTTGAAGTTTTGCTGCAGGGAGGTTTCGAACTTCCTCCATAGCCAGATGAGGAAGGATAATCCGATGGTGAAGGCGGCGAGGGCGATCCCGATGATGATTTTGTTCTGGCTATCCACGGCGACGACTCGATCTTGAAGCCCACGCAGGGTCAGGTGGATGGCTTCAATACGCTCATCGGTTTTTTTGGAAGATTCCTTTAAGGAGATTGTGTTCTCTTCGATTCTGGCGAGACGCTCGTCGGGTCCCGGTTTTTGCGCAGTCAAACTTGCTGCCATAACTAACAAAAGGAAGATCGTTGGGTAGCGGACCATTCTACGCTGAGTTTACACGATTGACTTTCCGAGTTCCAGTTCCTTGATCTCGAATCGCGGCTGGCACCGACCCTAGCTACCTTCCAGCTCCTTCGCCGCAATCACCTTCAATTTCACCTTCCCGCTCTCCCCCTCGCCCACCTTTACCGTCACCACTTGCGACTTCAACTGCTCCCAAACCGACGCATCATTGAATACGTCTGATTCCGCGTCTTCATACGCCGCCACACGGTAACTCCCCGGCCGGAGGGAATCCAGCGTAAAGGCGGGCGAATCCGGAGAGACGCGCACTTTCTTCGTGCTCCAAGGCTCCACTGTAAACGGCTCGCCATCGGGCACTGCCCATACCGTCACGCGCGGCGAATCCGGGTTCATCCCTTGAATTGTCCCTGTAATAACAGCCGGCTTGTTACTCAGTACAATCTCCAATGGCCCCGTAATAACGGAGAAGTCAAGGTTCAGACCGGGTAGAGGCTGGCCCGCCGCGTAGACTGACTTCACGATCACGCCCGCCGGCGTCTTCACATTCAGCGTCTGGCGCTCCCGCGAAACGGCGGGAAACGAGAACCCGCCATTGTCGTCTGTCTTTGCATTTCCGGGCGGCCCGAAATCGCGTCCGCCGCCGGAGCCTTGTAACGATACTTCCAACTTTCCAAAGGCGAAGGGCGGTTCGCCGTCAGCCCGCACGCGGCCGTCGATTTTCGGCGCTGCCGCGGCGTTTACCGATACGCCGGTTACGTCTTGCTGCCCCACCGCCACCGTCTGTTTTCCTAATATTTTCGGCCCGCCGCGGTCCATGGACATGACCGTTAATACATACTCGCCCGACCGTATGTTGGGGAATTCGAAGGAGCCGTCCGGGCGGAGACCGGCATCGCTCGGGCCCACGCCCCCTCCCCTGATGAACCCGCTCCGCCCGAAGCCAGTGTCATTGCTCGACCGGATCGAAACCCGCGCGCCGCGCCCGCTCGGTACTTCGCCCGAGACCCGTCCGGCCACGCGCACCACCGTCGATCGCTGCAATCGGATCTCCGCGCCCGTCCGCTCCTCGCCCGGATTGACTTTGATCAGACTCGCCGAGGCCATTTCAGTCGCTCCAGGAAAGTAAGTGGGCGCCTCCGCTGTCGCCGGCTTTCCCTGCAATCGTTCCACCAGCAACTCGGCCGGGTCCATCCCGCGAAAGGCTAAGAGCCTGTAATTGCCCGGCGCCATCTTACTAATTCGAAATTCCCCCAAGTCATTCGTCGAAGCACCGCGCAAAAACCCATTGCCCGCGTTACTCAGCCGCAGCGGAATCGCCTGCACCATCACCCGTTCCGCCGGTTCCCCGGCTTCGTCCAAAACACGACCCGAAATGACTCCCTGCTTCGGCAACGTAATATCCACGCCGGACTTCGCCGTGTCGTCACCCAGCACCACCGGATCCCCAAATCCGCCCGCCGTCCGTCCCCGGTAACTTCCTCGTAAATAGCCCGACTTCTCCGCCGAAATCCAATAACGCCCTTTTGGCAAGTCTCGAATCGCGAACGAGCCGTCGTCGCTTGTCATCGCCTTTCCTTGCCGCGCGT
>CAMDKT010000423.1 GCA_945900935.1 Candidatus Sulfopaludibacter sp. SbA3
AGGTTTTCGCTCTCTTCCCACCGCCCTTGGAAATCGCAAAAAGGCGCGATTTCCACATTCCCACCGCCGCGACGGCGATATTGTCGTTTCCAACTTCAAACTCCAGGAAGCGAACACGGGACTCCCTCACGCCCCTCATCCATTCGAGATTCCTTCCTTGCCGACGCGTCCAAGAACCGAATGCCCTCATTGCGCACGCCCGTCCTTACCCACACCAAACAGCGAGGAGGCCTATTTTGCCCCGCTGGGGCCGCGCCAAATATCTACAGGTCCTTTGGCGCGCGTTGGAAGGGGACCCAATTTCACTGGAATCGAGTTCTGCTTGATTCCGGCTACGCCGGGTTACGCGTTTACGACGCGGCGAGGAGCCGCGTGATCGGTGCCAGGCATTTGGGGAGTTCGTCGCGTCTGATTCATGCGGTCGCGGGCCGTCTGCCAGGCCTCGCCCAAATTCTCCGACTCAACGTCAACCGCCCCCCACTTGAAGTTCATGTTCGCCATTCCCAAGTGGCGCAATTGGAAATCCCAGAGCTTTTCAGAGATCCTTCCGACACGGCGTTGATTGAAGCCGGCAACGTCATGGTTGTAGATGAAAACCCACTCGGTTCCCCCGATTTGTGTCCCGAAATCACCCTCGCGAACAAACGACGCCATCAGCTTCTTGATCGCGGGACCGTTATCGGTACCCGGCACCGCGCCTTTTCGGTCGGCAATAGTAGGACTCTCTCGCGATTGCAGCGTTATCACAAACAGAATGCCTGTCATCGGATTTGGCAGTGAAAGAAGCCTGGTCCAAGTGGAAAGGTCGTGCATCCCGGTAGGCAACAGCAAATCTGGGATCGTCACAACCGGCACCTGAGAAACCGCCGTCGGCTCCGGTTGTCTGGCCGCCGAGATGTCAATCGGCGCTGGCAAAATAAGTGCGTCCGGTTGTTCCAGCGTCTCAGAAGGCGGAGTCTTCCAAATTGACATGGTATCGGACTTCGATGTGCCGAAGGCTGTGAACTCCTTCGAAGCCGCCGCCGGTTCCTCCAACAGCGAGAGGACCGCGGTTGGCTTCTCGATCACCGGAGGTGTAGATAAGTGGTCCGCCCTCGGAGAAATCTCCATCCCAGGCAATTGGGAGTGCTGGGGGCCGAACTCGACGTAGTTGAAAAGGCTTGCCACCAGGGCCGGTTCTTCGATTTCGGCTTCGTTGACGGATGGGAGGTGTTCGGGCCAATACGAAGGCTTTTCATCCTCAACAGGTGCCGCGATTGCGGTAACCGGTTCCAGTGCAGGCTCCACTTCAGCGTTAAGATAGACCGGCTGTGGCTCTGGCACATCTATGACGAAGTGCCACGGTGGCGGATCGACAGACTCAACCTCTTTTTCCGGAAATACAGTCTCTTCAACAAATAGCAGTATTTCCTCGCCGATTGTCGCAACCTCGGGAGCCGCATTTCGGGTTTCAACCACTGCGACTTCCGCCGCACGCTCGCCGGTAGCCTCGGTCGCAACCGCCAGCTCAACTTCAGCCGGAGTCACCGTGGCACTCTCGATCAACTCCGCCTCAATGACCGCTTTGACCCGTGTCTCGCTCGCCGCGATGACTTCGTCCAGTAGCGGACTATGCCACTGCGCCGCTGTCCGCGCGCCCGCCGACGGATGTTCGGCTACCCGTTCGATTTCTTCCTGGAGCCTCAGCGACGGAACCGTTAGCGGCCTCAGAATCGTTCCCGGTGCCGGAGCAACGGGCGAACATTCCAACAGCGCGACCCGCTCGATCTCCTGTTGCCACCGGGACGCATCCTCCGAACTCATCCGGGGCTCAACGGCAATTGCTTCCGGTTCTTGCTCAATCTCCATTAGCGGTTCAACGGACTCCGCGAAAGCCGACACAGCACGGATAGCGGTTTTGTCCAAACGCGGAACGGATAGATTCTCGCGCACCGGAACCTGGTCGCGAATCCCCCGATTTTTTCCGGCATTTTTCGGTTCTGGCCGAACGTATACTTTCGCCGCCTCTAAATCGTCCCTAGTGGCGGACCCGTTTGCGGAGGCCTCGGATTTACGCGCTACCCGCGCGATTACCTCCGGGCGGACCCAATCCGCATAAGACTCGCCGTTGGAACCCGCATCATTTGTTCCTTTTCGATCTGTTCCTTTTCGAGCGGCACCGTATCTTCCGCCTCGCCGCTGCGTCAGCGGTGGAACATCGGCGGAGTCAACGGCGTCTTCACCGCCTCGCCCATGCAACCTCACGGTGCGTGTCTCCGCTTCCATCAGCGCTTCGGGCGTGGCAAACGACTGCATGACTTCGTGGGCGGAAACTGCCCGGACCCCAGCGTGACTGATCGAGGGAATAGCAGCGCGACCGGACGCATTGCCCCCCGGCAAAAATTGCCCAACGAAACCCGCTGGATCAAGCAACAGCTTTCGCTCCTGCTCTTCCTTGCGCACGCGAAGTTCAATATTATGCTCACGCAACTGCTCGTTGTTCCCTTTTAGGAAGTCACACACCAACGCCACAAAAGCGCCGCCGAGCACCACCGTAAGGCTCACGAATATCTGGAGTTCCAACGATCCTAAGTCCATAGCTCCACAGTGAGTGTATCGGCAAAAATTCTCCGCGAGAATAGACCTTTGTTCCTAAAAAACATAGGTACTTTCGACCCGGTGAAACATAGGGCCGAAAGTACTGTGGTCGTACAGGGCTTTTTAGGGCCCGTTCTCGGCTGATCTACCTATGGAATTCCCAAAATCGGCCGTGTACCCGGAGTTCCGTTGACGCCGGAACGCTTCCGAAGCGGACCTTCGTCCGTTATCGATGATCGCCGCCCCCCAGGCGCCGCTGTAAAATCGATATCGCTCTCTGAAAACTCGATGATCCGGTCCAAAACCATCTCCACTACCGTGCCTCTACCCAGTACGACATCCTGGCCGCGGGAGAGGAGCACCCCCACCATCCCCGCTGCCGCCCCTGCCGCCGCTCCGACCGCTGTCCCCATTCCGGGACGTCCCGCCGCGCTGCCGCCAATCACGCCCACCGAGGTCCCGGCACCGGCCGCCGTCGCCACTTTGGCCGCATCCTGTCCCTGTGTCCCTTCTCCCTTTATCTTCCCCTCGGCACGGTCAAATTCGTCACTCGACCGGCCATCCAGTGCCCCCATCCGCGCCCGGAAATCACGGGTTACACCGTTAGGAAGAGTCAACGAATCGAAGCGAACATAGAGTTCCGAACGGCCTTTGACCCTCCCGGCACGCTTAGAAGACGTAATGGTTCCAGCAACATACGAGCCGGGAGGGATGACAACGCGACCGCCAGCGAGGATCGGATAGGACGTTTCCAGGTAGATTCGATCCCCTTCGGCGGCGTGTTTTGTCGACACGCTGTTGATCATCACCAATGGGACACGGGTCCCAGTGGGAACCGTGTACGCTTCCGGCTTGGCGGGCTGGGCAATTGCCGCCGCTCCGAACAAACCCAACAAACAAAATCCGGATACTGACATTGGGGAGTCCTCCTTCATTGTATGGCTGCCAGCCGCAAACACGACCACTATTTTGAACGCGCCACAGGGGCCGCGGGTTTCGGTGCCGTATCGAAAATGTCCCGCGAAATCAAAAAGATACCGGTAACAGCCAGCGGCCAGACATGCAGAAGCAGCCGCGGTAGAGAGGTATTGAGCTGCCAATCCAGATCGTTCGGCGTTGCCACGTAGACGACGAAGTAACCAGCCAATTGTAGGGTCACGGCGACCAGCGGAAGGAGCGCGGCACCGGCCACGGCGGCGCGGAGACGGACCAGCGCCAGCCACACCGAAAAGACGATAACCGGAGGGACCAGCACGTTGCCAAAGGTCAAAAAGTCACCGGCGAAGGCCCAAAAAGTGATCCAATAACGATTAAAATCGACCATCCTGACGCTCAAAACAGCACGATTCGACGCATTGACGAGATCGTTTGGCGGCGCCATCCGTAGCTTGAAGTACCCGACAATAGCAAGAACGGCTAAGATCCCTGCCAGGAGCGGAAGCCCAGCTCGGAGGCGGCGGCGGAAATCGGGCATTCCCGAAACAGAGAGCAGGTGGGCGGCTGCGAGGCTTATGCAAAAAAGTAGGCCTTCATTTTTGGTCCAAGCGGCGAAACCGGCGGCCAGGCCGGCCAGAAAAACAGACCCACTGGATTCCGTTTCGAGGCCATAGACCAATAAAGAGCCCGCGATGACGATGAAAGCAGCGAGGGGAACATCGGCATACTGGGAAGCGCCGATACGGACAAGGGATGTCGCCGAAAGGATGGAAAGCCCGCAAAGGACCGCCAATCCGGGCCCGCGGAGGAGGCGAACGGCCAAGAGCGGAACGGCGATTGTCGAAACGACGAAAAGCAACCCGGCAACGCCCGCAATTCGCGTGGACTCCGCGCCGCCAGCGTGCCAAAGGAGCGCGATCACGCTGGGAACCAACAACGGATAATCGGGATGAGTCCATTCGATGGCGGGGGAAAAAGGACTTACAAATTCCTGAGCGCGGAAAAGGAAACGGGCGCGCAGGTTCCAGATCGACCAGGCGTCCCACTCTCCGTGCGGCGCGGCGCTGTGCAGCATCAGGTAGGTCAGCAACGTCATCAGGGCGCCGGCTCCGAATAGAATCCACAGCCAAAGGGGAGCGGAGCCGCAAGGAGCGGGAATGTCTGGCCGGGCGTGCCGGGCGCGGAACCAGGCAACGGCGGCGGCGATGGCCAACCCGGCGGCGACTGCGCCGATGACGACGGACGGGGACTGAATGAAGACGATGCGCAGCACGAAGTAAATTCCGCTGACGATGCCCATTCCCAATGCCGGTGCCGCGGCCAGGCGCAGCGGGTCCGCGGCCGACCACGCACGGGGAGCCGGCCAGACTGCGCGAGCGGAGAGGAAGCCGAGGGCGATCGACAGCAGCAGCAGAATCCAGGCACCCATGGTTCAGTTGCCGCCACTTGAGGAACTCGCGGACAACCGGCGATGTCGCGGGCGAGGCGGGAGGAGCCTTCGCGAATCGTTGCGGGCCGCTACCGGCCTTTGCGCTGTTGTGGCGTTTGGTCCGCGGAGAGCCGTTGAGAGCGCCGGGTTACGCATCATCGCGAATAGCGACCCCGTACTTGCCATGCTCAACGCACCTTCTCGTTTTCCAGCAAAACGATGCCATTTCCGAATTCTTTCATCAGTTTATACCCTCGATCCTGAAGACTGCCGGTGGTGACGGCCTTGTGGAAATTCCCTATTACGTATCGCTGTTGGGGGGAATTCACTACCAGAATCGGCGCCAGGGAATATTGGGTGAGATGATACTCGGCTTGCGCATTCGTATCGCCCGGCGGGGTCTCCGGATCGGTCATATAACCGATGATCCCTTTCGCCGGCAACATCCCTCGCAAAGCCGCGAAGCGCCCGTCGAATTCCGTTACGCCGTCGATCGATGGTGCCGTGGGGTAAAAATCAACGACCTGAAAAAACAGGCGCCCCACGGAAAGGAGGGACACGGTGGCGACCGACAAAACAGCACCCAATGCGCGCGGGTTCATAGTCAGAGATTATTGTACCGAGGCTGGGGCGATGCGGACAGATAAATGCAGACGCGGCGGGCTGGTTTGTTCGAAAACCCGGAGACGGATCTCCGGATTGGCCGGG
>CAMDKT010000424.1 GCA_945900935.1 Candidatus Sulfopaludibacter sp. SbA3
GGCGCGCCTGAATGCCGACGAAAGCGTCGCCCATTTCTCCATCGAGTTCCGCTTTCGGCACCAGCGCGGCCACCGAATCCACTACCAGCACATCAATCGAATTCGAAGCGATCAGTGTATTGGCGATCTCCAACGCCTGCTCCGCGTAATCGGGCTGCGAAACAAGCATATTATCGATATCGACGCCCAACTTTTGCGCGTAACCGGGATCGAGCGCGTGTTCCACGTCAATGTAAGCCGCAATCCCGCCCGCCTTCTGTGCCTGCGCCACCACTTGCAGCGCCAGCGTCGTTTTTCCCGACGATTCCGGCCCGTAGATCTCAATAATGCGGCCACGCGGCACGCCGCCAACGCCCAGGGCGTAGTCCACCGAGATGGAGCCCGTAGAGATCGAGGCGATAGGCGTCACCGCCTCGCGGGAGCCCAACCGGAGCACCGATCCTTTACCGAACTGCTTCTCGATGGCCCCTAGGGTCGCCTGGAGCACACGCAGCTTCTCCTTGTCGTCCACTGCCTTCATGGGGGGAGCCCCGCTCAGCAGTTCACCAGCAAAGTCAGTATTTGTGCCAACCAGTTGTTTCGCCATCTCTTCGCTAGTGTAAGGCGAACAAAAAGCGAAGTCAATGATAATTTATAGGGAAGTGGAAATCAGGAACTTTTGGGCGCGTAATACCCCTTGCGCGCGCGAACCACGAGTTCCTTCCGGCCCTTCACTTTGATGTCGACCTTGTGATAAAGCCCATCGGTCTTCAACGGATCGGGCCGGTAGAGCACGTTATATTGGTGCCGCAGTTCGTTGGAAATATTCTCAAACGACTGCGACAGGTCCTGCACTTTGAACGGAAAGAACGCCACGCCGCCGGTCTCGTCGGCAAAATAGCGCAATATTTTGTCGCCGTCGCGATCGATTTTGGTGTTGTTGGTGGATATGGCGTAAATGACGACGTCGGCCTTCTGCGCCATTTCCAAAGCCTGATCGCGCGTATAGCGGCTGGCATTGTCATCCCCATCGCCCAGCACAATCATGGCGCGCCGAAACTTATGCCGCGGCTGATCCTGCATCAGCTTGTCGCGGCAGGCAAAAAACATCGCGTCGAACATCGCCGTGCCGCCGCCGGGCCGGAGCCCTCGAATCGCTTTCGACAACACATCGGTATCGCCGGTTAGGTCGGCCACGAGTTCCGCCGCCGAATCAAAACTGACAATGACCGCTTTATCCTGGCGAGGCCGAACGACTTGATTAATGAATTCAATCGCCGCTTCCTGTTGAAAGCGAAAGCGGTCGCGAATGCTGTTCGATGAATCGACCAGAATTCCCAGGCGCAACGGCAGATCGGACTCCGCCGTAAACTCCAGAATCTTCTGCTCCCGCTTCGACTCCACAATCTGGAAATCGTCGCGCGTCAGATCCGTGACAAATCGCCCTTTCTTGTCCGAAACGGTGTACAGCATGTTGACGCGCGCCACATCCAGCACGATGCGGTTGCGATCGTCCTCTGGATTAAATGGCGGTTGTTGCGATGACGCGGACGCGGTTGCGCCAGCCAACGCGGCGAGGAACTCAGATCTTTTCATAACTGCTCTGCATCGATAATAGCAATCAGTTCCGGCGGAAGGGGCGCTTCCAGCGTTACAAGCGCTTCAGACGCCGGACTCCGGAACGTCAACCGCGCCGCGTGGAGGAAAAAGCGCGTTGGCAGAATCTTCGAGACCGGCGCGCCGTACAGCAGATCGCCCACGATGGGGTGGCCCAGGGAAGATAGATGCACGCGGATCTGATGCGTGCGTCCCGTCCCGATTTTCACTTCGACCAGAGTGTGCTTTGCGAAGCGCCGAAGCACCTTCCAAAACGTCAACGCATGCCGGCCGGTTTCCAGCTTGCACGTCATTCGAGTCCGCCGCGACGGGTCACGGGTGATCGGTTTATCGACCGTTCCGGTGTCCGCGCCGATAACGCCATGCACGAGCGCCAAATAAATTTTCTCCACCGTGCGCGATTGAAACTGCTCCGCCAAATGCCGGTGCGCCGCATCCGTCCGCGCCACTACCAGCACTCCGCTGGTTTCCTTGTCCAGCCGATGGACAATGCCCGGACGCAGATCGCCGCCCTCGGACGACAGCGTCTCAAATCGATGGAGCAGCGCGTTCACGAGAGTCCCCGAATGATTCCCCGCCCCGGCATGCACCACCATCCCCGCGCGCTTATTGATACCGATCACCGAGGCGTCTTCGTACAGCACATTGATCGGCAGATCCTCGGCCACGGCGCGCAATGGCGGCAGGTTGGCCGGAGTAACATGAATCTGCTCACCGCCCTTCAGCAGCATCGACGATTTCGCCTGCTTTGCGTTTACGGTCACGTGCCCGTCGCGCACCCAATCCTGGAGCCGCGACCGCGAATACGCGGGCATTTGCGTCTGCAAGTGATGATCGAGCCGTTGACCGGCAGCCTCGGGCGCGACAAACCATTCCACACTTCCACTGTATCCTGATAGGGTGATACGCAGCGCAATCATTCCGGTGGCCGGGCTTGGCACCCGGCTCTTACCCGCCACCAAATCCCAACCCAAAGAGATGCTTCCGGTCGCGCGAAAACCCATCGTGCAATACGTCGCCGAAGAGCTGGTGAAGAACCAGATCGAGAACATGCTCTTCGTCACTGGCCGCGGCAAGACATCAATCGAGAATCATTTCGATTCCGACGTTGATCTCATGCGGCTTTTGACCGACGGCAAGAAGGAGGACCTTCTTGATGAGCTCAAGTTCGAAGAGATGGCCGCTCATATTTTCTACACGCGCCAACGTGTCCAACGCGGTCTTGGGGACGCCATTCTCTGCGGCGAAGTCTTCGCCGGAGAGAACCCCTTCGTCGTCGCCCTGGGCGATTCCATTCTCGGCATGAATGGTTCCTCTATGTGTGTTACGCGTATGAGCGACCTGTTTACCAGCCTCCGCGCCAGTTGCGTCATCGCCGTGGAAGAAGTACCGCTCGAAGAGACCTGTCACTACGGCATCGTCGACCCCGGCGAAGGCGAAGGCGACTGGGTTCGCATCCGAAATCTGGTCGAAAAGCCGGACCCGGCCAGCGCCCCCAGCCGCTTGGCTGTCGCCGGCCGATACGCATTTTCCCCAATTATTTTCGACATGATCCGTCGCGTAAAGCCCGATAAGCGCGGCGAGATTCAACTTACGGACGCAATTCAACTCCTCTGCGATGAGGGCAAGCGCGTGATCGCCCTGAAACTTCCGAAGCAGGATAAACGCTACGACATCGGCAACTTTCCCAGCTATTTTGAAACCTTCGTCGAATTCGCGCTCGCCGATCCGCTTTACGGCCCGGACTTGAAGCGCAGGCTGCAAGAGCTATTGCGAGAGTGACCGCCCGCCTCTATTACGCGTTGCTGTTCGCGGTGGTGCTGCTATTGCGGCTCTGCCACCGCGATATTGTCTGGGTGGAGGAAGGCTATCCGCTAGCCGCCGCCGCCGAAATGCTGCGCGGCAAGGCGCTCTACACAGAAATCTGGTTTGACAAGCCTCCGTTGTTCCCGGCCTTTTACATGCTCTTCGGCGCGCTGGCCGGATGGCCGTTGCGTGTCGCCGGGGCGCTGTATGTGCTGCTCTCGGCGTGGGCTGCCGGCCGCGTGGCGGCGCATGTTTGGGGCCAGCGCGAGGAACGCCTGGCCGCCGCGTTAACGGCGTTCGCGCTGACGTTCGGCATCCCCGCCAGCGTCATGGTGATCGGCCCGGATCTGATGCTGATCCCGCTCCAGGCGGCGGCCTTCCTGGCGGCGTGGAAGCGGCAGGCGTTCGCCGCGGGACTGCTGGCTGGCATCGGCATGTTGATCAACGGCAAGATGCTGCTGCTGTTGCCCGTAATGATCGTGCTGCGTCCGGTTTGGCTGGCGGGCTTCCTTGCGCCACAACTGCTCCTGCTGCCAGTGGCTTCCGCTTACTGGATGCAGGTTTGGGCGTGGGGTTCGATGTATTCGCGCGATACGTTTATCGCCAACCCGGTTCTCGAAGGCTTGCAGCGCACGATGAACTGGATGGGCTTCCACGCCGCGATCGTTATCGGTGCCGCCGTGGGCCTCCGGGAGCAACCCGCCAAACGCCGCTGGCTGCTGTGGATTGCCTGCGCTCTCGTCGCGCTGACAGCCGGTCTCCGCTTCTCCCCGCGTTATTATTTCCTCCTCCTCCCGCCTTTGACGATCCTGGCCGCGCGCGGCCTCGCCCTCGGCAAGCGCCCTCTCCTCCTTCTCCTGTTGCTCATCCCCCTCATCCGCTTCGGCCCCCGCTACATCGAGCTCGCCCAAGGCAAAGGCAGCACTTGGAGCGACCTGGCCATGGAGCAGGATTCCCGCGCCGCCGCCGCCCTGCTAAAAGGCGAAGGGACCCTCCTCGTCTGGGGCTACCGCCCCGAAATTTACGTTCTCTCCGGCAAGCCCGCCGCCACGCGCTTCCTCGATTCCCAGCCCCTGACCGGAGTCTTCGCCGACCGCCATCTCACCAACAGCACTCCCACCGCCGCCGCCCTCGCCCGAACCAATCGCGCCGAACTCATGACTACCAAACCGGAATGGATCGTCGACGGCCTCGGCCCATACAATCCCCAACTCGCGATCACGCAGTTTGAAGATCTTCGCCCATGGCTCAAGGCTTATGTCGAAACAGGGCGAACCCAAGGCACGATTATCTACCGTCGCCGAACCAGTCCCTGATCCTGATATCATTTCAGCGAATGCTGATACGCGGACTCTTAGCCGTTGTCGCGATGCTGCGCGTGCTTTCCGCGCAGACGCTGGAAGACCGCGCTCACGCGCTCCTCTCCGCGAAATGCACCGGTTGCCACGGCGCTGTGCAGATGTCCGGGCTCGATCTCCGCTCCCCGGAAGCGCTTCTAAAGGGCGGTAAACGCGGCCCCGCGTTGCCTCTCATCGTCAAAGCCGTTCGCCGCGAAGGCGACCTCCAAATGCCCCCCGGTAAAGCGGCCCTTTCCAATGCAGAAATTGCCCTCCTCGAACAGTGGGTCCAAGCGGGTGCGCCGTTCCCCAAAGCCGCGAAAAATACCGATCCGGCGTGGTGGTCTTTCAAGCCCATTCAAAGGCCTCCGGGCAAGCACACCGTCGACGACTTTCTCAACGCCAAACTCGCCGAAAAACGTCTCAACGCCCTGCCAGCCGCAGACAAGCTCACGTTAATCCGCCGCGCCACTTTCGATCTCCACGGGCTTCCGCCAACGCCCGAAGCCATCGACGCCTTTGTGAATGACAAGTCCCCAGACGCGTACGGCAAACTGATCGATGCCCTATTGAAGTCTTCCCGCTACGGCGAGCGCTGGGGCCGCCGCTGGCTCGACGTCGCCCGCTACGCTGAGACCGGCGGCTACGAAACCGACGTCTCCTTTTCCAACGCCTGGCGCTACCGCGATTACGTCATCAAATCGTTCAATACCGACAAACCCTACGACGTCTTCATGAAGGAGCAAATCGCCGCCGACGAAATCTGGCCCGGCGATCTGGAACGCGACGGCGGCTTCAATATTCCGAAGGAAAAACTCGAGCGTCTCGAACGCTGGATCGGGACTGGCCTCTTCGCCGTCGGCCCGGTGAATTACGAGTTCGCCCTGTCCGGCGACCAGTTCCG